>JBIIFW010000418.1:0-2696 GCA_044236985.1 Bradymonadia bacterium
GCCGAGATCGCGCAGGGCAGCCTTGGGGCGGTTCACCGAGGCGGGGGCGCCGAAGTTGGGCGCGAGGCGGCGGATGGTGGCCTCATCGGTGCGAGCAACCGCGAAGGTGGCCAGACTCTCGAAGCGGCTCACCTCAGGCTTGTGGAGATAGACGAGGACGCCAACGCCAGCCTCTGCGATCATCTGCATCGCGCCGTGCAGCTGCCAGCCTCCACGCACCTGGGTGCCGCGGAAGACATCGCCGACAAGGGCCGGGTGCTGCACGCGGACGCGGACAGGCTCGGTCGCGGTCGCCGGGTCGCCGAGGACAAGGGCGAGGTGCTCGCCACCATCCACCAGGCTGCGATAGGCGCGGAGTTTGAAGCCCGCATGGGCCTCACAGGGGAAAGGAATCTCCGCAACCAGTTCGACGAGCGGGTCGGTCTGGAGGCGGTAGTCGATGAGGTCTGCGACGGAGGCGATGAGCAGTCCATGCTCGGCCGCAAAGGTCTCCAGGTCGGCCATGCGCGACATGGTGCCGTCGTCGTTGAGGATCTCGCAGATCACAGCCGCGGGCTTGAGGCCCGAAAGGCGGGCGAGGTCCACGCTGCCCTCCGTCTGCCCGGTGCGGACAAGCACGCCACCCTTCCGGGCGCGGAGCGGGAAGATGTGGCCCGGGTAGACGAGGTCGGCGGCAGTCGCGTTGTCGTCGACGGCCACAGCGATGGTGCGGGCCCGGTCGGCGGCCGAGATGCCGGTCGTGACGCCGTCACGGGCCTCGATGGAGACCGTGAAGGCGGTGCCGAACTGGGCCGTGTTCTGCTGCACCATCATGGGGATTTTGAGCTCTTCGAGGCGCTCTTCCGTCAGCGTGAGGCAGATGAGGCCACGACCATGCTTGGCCATAAAGTTGATGGCCTCCGCCGTGGCATACTCGGCGGCCACGACGAGGTCGCCTTCGTTCTCTCGGCCCTCGTCGTCGACGAGGATGATGAGGTCGCCCTTGCGAAAGGCCTCGAGGATTTGCGGGATGGTTGCGAGCGGCATCAGGGCTCCTTTACTCGTTCAGATATCCGTTGTCTTTGAGCAGCGTTTGCAGGCGGGCATCGGAGCCTGAGGCGGAGGCACCGCCCCAGGTCAGCAGGCGACGGACATGCTTGGCGAGCATGTCGGTCTCGATGTTCACAGAGGCACCAACCGCCAGCGCGGCCAGGCCCGTTTTGTCTTGCGTATGGCGGATGATCATCACCTCGAAGCCATCGGCCGTGAGCTGGTTGATGGTCAGCGAGACACCGCTCACCGCGATCGAACCCTTCTCGACGAGGTCGGGGAGCAGGTCGGCCGGAATGGAGAAGCGGAGCACCACGCAGGCGCCCTCGTCGCGGCGTTCCACAAGCCTACCGACGCCGTCAACATGGCCCTGCACGAAGTGGCCGCCGAGCCGGTCGCCGACTGCGAGCGCCCGCTCGAGGTGGATGCGGGCGCCCTGCGTCAGACCGCCAAGGTGGCTCCGGCGGAGCGTCTCCGCGGAGAGTTCGACCGTGAAGCTGTCGCGGGTCCAGCGGGTGACGGTGAGACAGCAACCATCCACGGCGATGCTCTCGCCAAGGTGGAAGGTGGCAGTGTCGAGCGCCGTCCGGATCTCGAAGATCGCATCGTTCCCGCTCCGAGAGAGGGCCGACAGCGTGCCTACATCCTGAACGAGTCCGGTGAACATCTTGAGAGCCAGAGAACGGTGGAAGAGGCAGCAAAATCTGCTGCGGAGGCTCTAGGCATCGGGGCCGATTCCGTCAATCGGAGCACAGCCGTGAGGAGCTGCTCTCCGCTCAGCGGGGCGCGATGGAACCCGTGACCAAGAGGTCGGGACCGACCTGCTCATAGGAGAGATCGGAGAGGCGCGCCGCGACGGCGGGCGCATCGAAACCGTGACCCCCAATGGCCGACAGCGCACGCTCGCCGCCGAGCAGCAGCGGTGCGTAAAAGAAGCGGACCCGGTCGATCACGCCGGCGTCGAGCAGCGACCCGGCCAGCGAGGCGCCCCCTTCGACAAAGAGACTCAGGCAGCCGCGAGCGACCACCGCGTCCAAGACGGCATTCACCGGCAGGTGCCCATCTTCCAGCGCGAGGCAGTCCACCTCGATGCCGCGGGCGCGAAGCGAGGCAACCCGCTCCGCATCAGCGTCGCTGCCACAGAGGACAACCGTGGGGGCCGCACCATCATTGAAAATCGTCGCATCGAGCGGCGCGGAGAGTCGGGTGTCGAGCACGAACCGGGTCGGCTGCACCGCCGCACCGACCCCGCGCGCGGTCAGCTGCGGGTTGTCGGCGCGCAGGGTTCCGGCACCCACCAGAATGGCATCGTGCTCTGCGCGCCAGCCGTGGACCCGCAGGCGGGACTCCTCTGAGGTGATCCAGCGGCTGGTGCCCTCGCGCGAGGCGATGCGGCCATCAAGCGACATCGCCAGCTTGAGCGTCACAAAGGGGCGCCGGCGCGAAATCACCGAGACGAAGCCCTCGTTCAGCGCTCTACACTCCGCCTCAAGCGGCCCCACCGCGGTCTCGATGCCGGCCTCGGAGAGCCTTCGCAGCCCCTGACCGGAGACGCGCGGGTTGGGGTCGATCATGCCGGCCACGACACGGGCCACACCCGCTTTGATGAGCGCATCGGCGCAGGGCGGCGTACGGCCAAAGTGGCTGCAGGGCTCAAGGTTGACGAA
>JBIIFW010000064.1:0-10122 GCA_044236985.1 Bradymonadia bacterium
GGCGCCGATACTGAGCACCCTGCGGATAACAGGCGCGGCGGGGTCTGCACCGCGACGGGTTGTGCCGCCGCCGCCCTGTGCGAGGAGGGCATCGCGCTCCGGCGAGTCGGGATGCATGGGCGCAACCCGGGTCGTCTCGCCCGCCTCGTCACCACCCTTTCGTGATGTGCCGGCCGGCTTCGAGGTCGCGCTGGCCGCAGGGCCGTCAGGGAGCAGCTCCTCCTCCGCCCCCGAGCCAACTCCATCGCTGCTTCCCTCCTCCGCCTCTTCTTCTTCTTCTTCTCCGAGCGCCTGGGGCTCATCGAGCAAGGGCGGCATCTCTTCGCTCAGCGGGTCGTACCAGCCATCTCGCACTGTGCCCCAGCGATGGAGCGCCCCATCGAGCCCGGTCGCCGCGCCGAGCCAGGCCGCAGGGGCCAGCAGGGGCGCTGGCAGGAAGCCTTCGCCGGCGAGCTCTGCCTCGCGCTGAAGCGATGCACCGTGGACAGCGAGTAGCAGCGCTGCCGTGGCGAGCGCCGACAGCACAACCGAGCGAGGTGTGAAACGATCGCCCATCAGAACCCGAAGTAGGCGCTGGGGCTTTCGGCCCCGGGGCGGATGAGCGTGAGCAGGAGCAGCACCGCGGCAAAGACCGTCACCTGCTGCCAGATAGGACGAGGCTGCGTCAGCCGTTCATACCCGGCCAGCAGCCGATCGCCCACGAAGTTCCAGGCCAGCCCCAGCGCGGTGCCGAGCAGCAGGATGCGGTCTGCTCCCAGCCCCTCGGCCTGGAAGTCGGCGAGCCGCCCAAAGTAGGCGAGGGCGGTGTCGAGGTCGGGCGAGGCAAAGAAGATGCGGGTGAGGCAGACGAAGAGCAGCGTGAGCGACCAGCCGCTGAGCCGTGAGCCAATGCCGCCCTGTTCCGGCTTGCCGCCCCGCGCCTCGCGCCAGAGGGTGTACTGCTTGTGCACCACGAGCGCGACGCCGTGCAGGCCACCCCAGATGATGAAGCCCCAGGCCGCGCCGTGCCAGAGGCCGCAGACCAGCATGGTGATGATCAGGTTCTGATACTGCCCGATGCGCCCGTCGCGGGAGCCGCCAAGCGGAAAGTAGATGTATTCACGCAGCCAGCCGGAGAAGGACATGTGCCACCGTTTCCAGAACTCGGTCACCGAGGTCGCGGCGTAGGGGTTGCGGAAGTTCTCCGGGATCTCGAACCCAAAAAGCAGGGCGATGCCGCGCATCAAATCGGTGTAGCCGGAGAAGTCGCAGTAGAGCTGCACGGTGTAGCCGAGCATGATGAGCCAGAGCCCCGAGGCAGTGTAGTTGTCCGGTGCCAGAAAGGCGTCCGAGACACCATGGGAGGAGAGCGCGGCAGCGAGCACCATGCGCTTGAAGAGTCCACTGGCGATGAGACCGAAGGCGCGCCCGGGCGCCTCGGGCGGCGAAGCGCTCTCTGCTTCGATCTGCGGGAGCAGCTTTGACGACCGGCAGATGGGCCCCATGACCAGCTGAAAAAAGAGCATCTGGAAGAGGGCCAAGTGGAGCAGGTTCTTCGCCCGCGGGCCGGTGCCGCGATGGGTATCGACGAGGTAGCTGATGGCCTGAAAGCAGCTGAAGGAGAGGCCGACGGGCAGGACGAGGTCGAGCACGGGGAGGTCGGAGGCGCCGCCGGAGAGGCTCCAGACGCCATCCACGGTGTCGCGGAAGAAGTTGTAGTACTTGTAGAGGCCGAGCAGGCCGAGGTTGAAGGCGACGCCGAGGAAGAGCCAACGTTGTGTCGCCGGTCGCTCCGGGCCGAGCCGCCCGCCGAGCAGGAAGTTGGCGACGGTGGCGACAGCCATGACGGGCAGGGCGCCTGGCGCGATGGCGGCATAGAAGCCCACGCTGGCCGCGAGCAGCACCCACCGCTGCGCGAGACGGCTGCGATGGAGCAGCCAGTAGGCCACCAACGCCAGCACGACCAGTGTCGCGAACCCCGCAGACTCAAAGTTCATCTGTCACCGTCTCCAAGGTCATGGTCTGTCGCAGGCCCCTCTCACTGTCCGACAGGCCCGACCCCCTAGAAGATTTCGAGCAGATTGGCATCCCCAATGTGAGGGGTGTTTGCCTGCCTCCTATTCCTTTCACGCCGAGCCAACCGCTCCATCCGGCGCTTTCACGCCGAGCCAACCGCTCCATCCGGCGCTTTCACGCCGAGCCAACCGCTCCATCCGGCGCGGCTCGTTGATTCAAATCGAATCCAACAGAGACGAGCCCGTTCTCGGCGGAGGTACGAATTGCCTGGGTCCAGGCTTTGAGCATTTCTCGCGCAGAGCCCTCCAATCTGGAATCATCCTCGCGCGCTGATTGCGCCATGTCTGGGAGGTTGAAGATGAGAGGAGTGAGCGTCCCCCTGCGGTTTGCGTTTCTGTTCGCCACAGCCTGTGCGCCCGGCCCGCGCGGGGATGAGGCTCTGCAGAGCCCCTCTGTTGAACCAAGCATTCAGGCAGGCTCAGGCTCAGGCTCAGGCTCAGGCTCAGGCTCAGGCTCAGGCTCAGGCTCAGGCTCAGGCTCCGGTTCCGGCATGCAGCAGGCCCCGCCGGTACCCACCCCGACCGTTGTAGCGCCGCCGGCTCCGGCTCCAGAAGCGCAGCGAAGCGGCCCGCTCAACGAGGCCCAGCGCGCGCCGCTCCTCGCCATCCAAAACGACCCGCCGCCCCCCGCCACGACCCGCAACACCCACTATTGGGTCTCCAACGAGGGCGCCCACCACCTCTGGCGCGAGCGCATCAGCGACCTCGGCGGCGCACTGGTCGGCGTTGGCACCGACCAGCTCTACATGATGGCCGGTTGGCAGCAGCCCGAACTCCTCATCCCGATGGACTTCGACATCGAGGTGGTCAAGGTCCACCGTGTCTATGGCATCGCCTTCGTGAACGCGGAGACGCCGCAGGCCTTCATGGACCTCTGGAACAGGAAGCCGTCAGGCACCCCGCCGCTCGCAGCCCTCATCGAGCGCGATGTGCAAGACCCGACCCTTCGGAAGGAGCTCCTCCGCTCGCTGAAGACCTCCAACATCGTCATCCACGCTCGACTCCGGCAGCTCGTCCGTCTCTACGGCCCGCGCCAGGTCGCCTGCTTCATCAACGACCAGGCGCAGTACGACCGGGTGCGGAATCTCTGGCTGGAACAGCGCGTCTTCCCCGTGCGCGGCGACCTCACAGCCGACACCGCCATGCAGGACATCGCCGCTGCGCTCCGCAGGGTTGGAACACCGCTCCGCGTGCTCTACCTCTCCAATGCCGAGCAGTACTTTCCCTATGGAGAGAAGTTTCGACGGAACATCATCGTGCAGCCTTTCGATGACCGCTCGCTGGTGCTCCGCGGCTACCCAAGCACGGCCTACAGCCAGATTGATGGCGACGACTATCACTACAGCCATCAGCCGGCGCTCAACTTCGTTCGGCTGATGCAGGTGTCGTCCATTGGAGGTGTGCAGCAGCTGATGCGAACCGCCGTCAACACCGAGCCCTTCGGTACCTCCATCGTCAACCTCGAGCCCACGCCGGCCAAGCGGGCGCCGAAGATTGCTCCGATTCGCGACGCTGTCGAGGGCAGCGGCCGCTAGCGGAGGCGCCGTCGTCCGATACGCAGGTTCGCATTGAGGGTGGCCGAGTTCTTGGTTCGATGCTAGACTGTTGCGTGGGTGCGTGTTTTCGCACGGCAAAGGCGAGGTCTCCAGATGTATGGAATGGTGAATCAGGCAGTTCGCGGGCTCGTGACGGAGAAGTTTGGTGCCGAGACCTGGACCAAGATCCACACCGGTGCCGGTGCTCCCGAGAACTTCTCGGCCATGCAGCCCTACGACGACGCCGTGACCTACAACCTCGTCGGCAAGGCGGTCGAGGTGCTTGGTCTGCCAGCCGAGGCGATTCTGGCGGCCTTCGGGCAGTACTGGGTGAGCGATATCGCCACCAAACACTACGACACCATGATGGCCAGCACGGGTCGCGACTTCGCCGACTTCCTCGCCAACCTCGACCACATGCACCAGCGCATCCGGGTTACCTTCCCCGACTACCAGCCGCCCTCCTTCCGGGTGAAGACCCTCGAGCCGGGCAAGCTGCAGGTGGACTACTACTCGCACCGTCCCGGCCTCCTCCCCTTCGTCGAAGGCCTCTTCATGGGGCTGGGTGTCTACTTCAAAGAAGAGATCAGCTTCGAGCATGTCGATGACAGCGCTCACCGACTGCCCTGCAAGCGAATGATCGTCTGGCATAAGGCCCTTTCGTGACACGGAGCCTCCGATGAGCGGAGCGTTGCTCCTCGGCGACAACGAATTCTCGCAGATTCTGCCATTCCACCTGCTGTGGCGTGCGGATGGGCAGCTCGACCGGGTCTCTCCCGCGGTACGTCGCCTCTGGCAGCTCGATGCAGAGACAGAGCCCGAGATTCGCCTCGTGCGCCCCTTCCCCGCGCTCCTCGACGCTTCTTGGTTCGTCGAGCTCACCGATATGGTCCTTGCCGTAACCTGTTCCTCGGCCCCGACCAGACTGCTGCGCGGAGAGATTCTGCCGCTCCCGGATGGCCGCTGGCTCCTCTGTGGGCTCCCGCCGATCAGCAGGGTGGCCGACCTCGAAAAGGCCGGCCTGCGCCTGAGCGACCTGCCGCTCCACAGTGGCCTCGGCGACGCACTCATTGCCGCGGAGGCAGCCCACATCTCGCTGCGGGAGGCCGAGGTCGCGCTCGCCGATCTCGAGAAGGTCAATGCTTCGCTGTTGGCCATGAACGAGGCCTTCGGTCGCTTCGTCCCGCGGCCCTTCCTCGAGTCGCTTGGCATGAAGTCGCCGATCGACGCCACGCTTGGAGCGCGCGCCAGCGCCGAGACCACCGTGATGTTCGCCGACCTGCGCAACTTCACCAGCATCAGCGAGAAGCTCGAGGCCGGCGAAATCTTTGCCTTCATCAACCGCTACCTCGCCCATGTGGCGCCCCGCATCCGCGAGAACGAGGGCTTCGTTGTCCACTACCTCGGCGACGGCATCCTGGCCCTCTTCAACGGCGCGCCGGAGCTCGCTGTGCGTGCAGCCATCGAGATGCAGCGCGCCCTCCACGAGGCGATGACGCATGGTGCCCTCGGCGCCTGTCTGCCGCCCGGAACGGAGGTCACGCTCGGCATCGGCCTCCACTTCGGACGCATCGAGATGGGCATCGTCGGCGAGAGCGGCCGGTGGGACTCCTCGGTCATCTCGGATGCCGTCAACACCGCTGCCCGCGTGGAGGGTCTCACGAAGACCTTTGGCGCCGAGGTGCTCATTACGGGCGACCTTGCCAAGCAGATGGACGCGACGGGCCTGCTTCAGACGCGCAGGCTCGGCCGCATCGAGGTCAAAGGCAGAGCCGAGCGGGTCGATCTGCACGAGGTGCTCGATTCGCTCCAGCCTGCGCTCCGCGCGTTGCGCCACGCCAACGCACCCAAACTGGCTGCTGCCATCTTGGCTTTTGAAGCCGGCCTGTTCGAGGCTGCCGCCGAGGGCTTCCACGCCTGCCTCAGCACAGACCCGACGGACCGTGCCGCCCAGCACTACCTTCAGCTCTGCGCGAAGTAGCCGCTGCAGCGCCCCAGTTGTTAGGGGAGTTCGCAGACGAAGAGGTCGGGCTGCGTGGGGTCCACGGCGCTGCAACGCCAACCTGAGGGGCAATCGGTTCTGCTGCTGCGGCAGAAGAGGCTGCAGTAGCCGAGAGCGCCTATATCGGGCGTGATGCAGGTCTGGCTCAGGCAGTTGTCCTGGCTCAGGCAGGGGTTGCCAACGGGCGCGCAGGCGTAGCGAAGATCTCCGCCGCCGAAGTCCATCAGACCGCATGCAGTGCCGTCAGGGCAGTCGGCCGCCGACTGGCACTCCCAGCTGCAGCTGCTCGCGGAGGCCGTCCGAAGGCAGATGCCGCCAAGGCAATCGCTCGATGCGTCGCAACGTCCGTCGAAATCGCTCGGCAGACATACCCGTCTCGTGGCGCCCGCATCATCGACGGGGAGGCAGGCAAAGTCGCCTCGACGACCTGCAGGATTGCAATCGCCGTAGACGCTGCAGTTCTCTGTGCAGAAGCCGGTTGTAGCGCCGAGTGCGGTGGGCACGCATAGGCCTGAACAGCAGTCGGTCCCCCGCGTGCAACTGCCATCGAACAGGCCGCAAGTCGGCGCGACATCGGTATCGGCTACCCCTGTGTCGCTCGCTGCGTCTGTGTCGGTTGCTGCGTCGTTCTCCGCATCGCCGGAGGCCGTGTCGGGGAGGTCGGTATCCGCTGGCGTGGTATCAGGGGCCGAGTCGGCTTCGACATCAACCGCCGTGTCGGCTTCGACTTCAACCGCCGTGTCGGCTTGGACATCCGTCGCCGTATCGGGGCGGCTGTCGGTCTCTCGGAGGCAGCGGTTGTTCACGCACGAGGCATTCGTCGGGCAGTCTTCCGGCGTGATGCACTCCAACTCCTCGCCCGCTTTCGCGCAGCCGGCGAGTGCAACCACCGTGAGCATTCCAATCAGCGCTTTACGCATATCAGCCTCCGAATCCGACTACCGTATCGCCGCGAGAGCCTGCGGGCAACGCTGGTCTGTCGGGGAGGGCAGCGAGACCAAAACGGCGCGCGCCCCGAGGCTGAACCCCGAGGCGCGGCGACAGTCGCTGCGGCCGTAGCCGCGGCGGCTACTTCTTGAGGTCGAAGCGGTCGAGGTTCATCACCTTGTCCCAAGCGGCCACGAAGTCGGCCACGAACTTCTTCTCGCCGCCCGCCATCGCATAGACCTCCGCAATGGCGCGGAGCTGCGAGTTCGAGCCGAAGATGAGGTCTGCACGGGTCGCCGTCCACTGGAGGTCGCCCGAGGCGCGGTCGTAACCATCAAAGTGGTTGTGCGAACCGGCGGCCTTCTTCCACTCGGTGCCGATGTCGAGGATGCTGGCGAAGAAGTCGTTCGTCAGCGTCTCGGCCCGCTTGGTGAAGACGCCATGCTGCGCCTTGCCCGTGTTGGCGTTGAGGACGCGAAGGCCGCCGACGAGCACCGTCATTTCGGGGGCCGAGAGGGTGAGGAGCTGTGCGCGGTCGACCAGCATTTCCTCTGCGGAGATGGTGTAGGCGGCCTTCTGGTAGTTGCGGAAGCCGTCGCTCTGCGGCTCGAGCCAGCTGAAGGAGAGGGTCTCGGTCTGCTCTGCGGTGGCATCGGTGCGGCCGGGCGTGAAGGGCACGGTGACGGCGTGGCCGGCAGCCTTTGCGGCATGCTCAATCGCGGCGCAGCCGCCGAGCACGATGAGGTCTGCGATGGAGACCTTCTTGCCGCCCGTGGCCGAGCCGTTGAAGGAGGCCTGCACGCCCTCGAGGGCCGCGATGACCTTCGCGAGCTTGGCGGGCTGGTTGACCTCCCAGTCCTTCTGGGGGGCGAGCCGGATGCGGCCACCGTTGGCGCCGCCCCGCTTGTCGGAGCCGCGGAAGGTCGAGGCCGAGGCCCAGGCCGTGGAGACGAGCTCGGAGACCGAGAGGCCGGTGGCGAGGATGCTGGCCTTGAGGCTGGCAATGTCGGCGGCGTCGATGGTCGCGTAGTCGGCGGCCGGGATCGGGTCCTGCCAGATGAGGACCTCCGACGGGACCTCGGAGCCGAGGTAGAGAGCACGGGGGCCCATGTCGCGGTGGGTCAGCTTGAACCAGGCGCGGGCGAAGGCGTCGGCGAACTGGTCGGGGTTGGCCAGGAAGCGGCGCGAGATGGGCTCGTAGATGGGGTCGAACCGAAGCGAGAGGTCGGCCGTGGTCATCATCGGCGCATGCTTCACCGACGGGTCGTGCGCGTCGGGGATCATGTGCTCCGGCTTGCAGTCCTTGGCGCGCCACTGGTGGGCGCCCGCGGGGCTCTTCACAAGCTCCCACTCGTAGCCGAAGAGGGTCTCAAAGTAGCCGTTGTCCCAGGTGGTGGGGTTGGGCTTCCAGGCACCCTCGATGCCGCTGGTGATGGTGTCGACGCCCTTGCCCGACTTGTGGGTGCTGAGCCAGCCGAAGCCCATGGCCTCGATCGGCGCGCCCTCCGGCTCGGGGCCAACATGGGCCGCATCGCCGGCGCCGTGAGACTTGCCGAAGGTGTGGCCGCCGGCAACGAGGGCAATGGTCTCTTCGTCGTTCATCGCCATGCGGGCGAAGGTCTCGCGCACGTCGCGGCCCGAGGCGACCGGGTCGGGGTTGCCGTTGGGGCCCTGCGGGTTGACGTAGATGAGGCCCATCTGGACGGCCGCGAGGGGGTTCTCGAGGTCGCGCTCACCGCTGTAGCGGTTGTCCTCAAGCCAGCTGCCCTCCGAACCCCAGTAGATGTCCTCCTCGGGCTCCCAGACGTCCACGCGGCCGCCAGCGAAGCCGAAGGTCTTGAAGCCCATCGACTCGAGCGCCACGTTGCCGGCGAGGATGTGGAGGTCGCCCCACGAGAGGCTGGCGCCATACTTCTGCTTGATGGGCCAGAGGAGGCGGCGGGCCTTGTCGAGGTTGCCGTTGTCGGGCCAGCTGTTGAGCGGCGCAAAGCGGAGCGTGCCGGCGCCGGCGCCGCCACGACCGTCGGCCGTGCGGTAGGTGCCGGCAGCGTGCCAGGCCATGCGAATCATGAGGCCGCCGTAGTGGCCCCAGTCGGCCGGCCACCAGGGCTGGCTATCGGTCATGAGGGCCGTCAGGTCCTTCTTCACCGCGGCAAGGTCGAGCTTGCTGAAGGCCTCCGCGTAGTCGAAGTCGGCTCCAAGCGGGTTGGTCGCGGCGGAGTGCTGGTGGAGGATCTTCAGGTTGACCTGGTTGGGCCACCAGTCACGGTTCGAGCGACGGCCAGTCGTCTGCTGATGAAGGACAGGGCACTTGTTCTCGCTGCTCATGTTCAAACTCCGTTCGATGGGGAGGAAGGAAAGAGATGCTGCTCGCAACGATAGATGCGCGCAGGTTTGTTCCGGTGCGCATATCTACACCGTTCCCCGGCTGTGACGAATACAATGTTGGTATGTGTGTGATAGGCTACGGCTATCACACAGGGGGTGTGCGGGGGCGAACACCCCGAGCTGCCGCATCCCCAAAAGCGGAACCGCCCCGCGGTCTCGAACGAGACGGCGGGGCGGCCTTTCGAGTCGGCGCGACGGGCTAGGGCCCGGCGACGGGGTCGCGGTCGTCGATGCCGTTGTTATCGGTGTCGACCGTGTACAGTCCGTTGAGGATGTGGTTGCGGTAGAGCTCGACGAGGTCGCCGATGCCGTCGCCGTCCGCATCCACGAAGCGGGTGCCGCTGTAGGTGCTGTCGGTGCGGTGGTCGTCGAGGAGGCTGCTCATCCAGAGTGTGCGGCCCTGGTTGGCGCGCACCACGGCGCCGGGCGTGCGGACAATGGCGCCGCCAAGCGGACCACCGGCGACGCTTGCCACCGTGTAGCCGTTGGTGCCGGCGACGTCGGCCGTCGGGACCAGGGTGGGCACGCCACCCGAGAAGGTGGTGGCCTGACCGAGCGCCGAGGCAACCATCGAGGGCGGCGTGCCGAAGGCTGCGCCGAAGGTGGCGATACCGAAGCTGTTGGCGAAGGCCGTGGTCAGGACCGGGGCCGTGCTGGTGGTGCTCTTGTTCGATGCGAATAGGGCGACACCACCATTGCTGATGAAGGTCGAGATGTTCGTCATCGAGGCGCTCGTCAACTGGTTAGAGCCGGGCGATACCGCCTCGAAGGTGTAGACGGAGAAGCCGCCCGTGTTGAGCGAAGGCGCTCCGTTCGCCATCGACGTGCAGGGCAGGTAAAGCGTGTCGAGCGGACGGCTGGCTGCCGCTGCATCGCAGAGGTGCAGCAAGCTGACATTGGCCTTCCCGACAGCCGAGAGTACGAAGTTGTATGCCATCTTCGGGACAATCGAGGAGGGCCAGGAAACCCAGCGGCGACGGCTCAGGTCACCACCAGCGGTCGCAGCCAGCGTTGCGCCATCGGCCGAACCGACCGAGCCAAAGCCGACCACCGCCCGCTGCGCCGCCGGGATTCCGCCCGAGAGGATGCGATGCTCGAAACGGCCGTTCGGGAAGAGCACCAGCTGCATCGTGACCGCGCGCCCGAAGTCAGTAGAGGTCTCAGCTCCCTGCCACTCGAAGATGATCCGGGTGGCGGATGCGTCGATGAAGACGCG
>JBIIFW010000065.1:0-10085 GCA_044236985.1 Bradymonadia bacterium
GCCCGTTCGAGCCGTCCGGACCGCTCGCGGACCGCGACGGTTGGCGCAGGAGGGTCGGCGCGCGGGAGTTCGTCGGCCGAGCTGCGCGGGCGGACCAGCAGAACGACCAGAAAGAGCATGGCAAAGAGCTCGTGGTGCGAGCGGCGGGAACGGGCATCGGACATGAAACCTCCGGGGAACTCCTCCCTTGTCGGCGTTTGGTGCCCGATTGTTGCAGCGGTCAGCGATCAGCGCTCCGCCAGCGGGCCGCATCGGGGTTGCGGCGCACCCATTTCACCCAGTAGTTGGCCGCCTGCTCTCTGCCCCATCGCCACGATTCGGCGGCGTTGCCCGTCAGACGGCCGAGCTCCTCCTGCGCAGCGCGCCGGACAGCGAGATCTCGGTTACCGGCCAGCGGGGCGAGGCTCGTCGCATATCCCTGCGCCGACCCCGACGGCTCGGCGCCCCGCGCTCCCAGGCCAGCCTTCCGGATGGAGAGCCAATCGCGGCCCGCGACCTGGGCGATCCGGGCGCGCCAACGCGCCGCCCGGTCTGCACGGGCGCCAGCGTCATCGCCATCAGCGCCATCGGGCTGCCAGAGCAGCAGGAGCCGAAGTGTCGACTCGGCCGCCAAGGCGACCGGTAGGTCATCGCTTTCGACGAGCTCGGCGACCCGGGGGAGCGCGGAAAGCGCATGCGCCCGGGCGATCCCCTCCAGCGCGACGAGGCGGAGGTCGGCCTCTTTGCCAGAGAGCCTGACCACGGCGCGACGCGACAGCGCTGAGCTAAGGATCGCCTCCGCCGACGGACCGCCCACCTCTCCGAGCGCAAGCAGGATGGCCCGCTGCACCCGCGGCTCCTCCTCACTCTCCATGCGGTCAGCGAGCAGCGGGGCGACGCGCGGCGGCCCCAGCGCAGCAGCAGCAAAGACAGCGGCCTCCCGCACCCGCGCCACAGGATCGCTCAGCGCGGCGAGAACGGCCGGCGCCTGCTCCTCGCCGCCGAGCCAGGCGATGCGCTCCAGCGCGGCCACCCGTACCTCTGGCGCCTTGCCGTGGGCAAAGAGCGCGGCCTGCTTGAGCCGGCCTTCGCGGATGCCCTCATAGGTCTCCACGCCCGGAAGGATGCGGGAGCGGTTCTTGCAGCCAGCGCCACGATCGGCGCGGCCGCAGTAGATGCGAACGTGGAGGTGATCGTCATGCGGGATCTCACGGCCCGGCTGCATCAGCATGGAGGCCGCCCGCTGCACCACCTCCGGCGGCTCACCGAGCTGACGGGCATGGCCCAGCAGCAGGGCGCGGAGCGGGTCGGAGATGAAGAGATACTCCATCTGCACCTGCGGGTCGGTGGCGAGCGCCCGCACGAGGAGCCAGTTCCGGGCCACGTCGAAACGGTAGAAGCCATCGAAGTCGCGACTGCGGCCGCTGCCGTCGAAGCGGACAAGGTCGGGGAGCAGCACGGGGCGGCCGCGCGGGTCGGTCGCGTAGAAGGCGAGGTCGGCATCGCGGCCGGCGTTGTGGCTCACCGAGTAGGGGATATCTCCACCGTCGCGGCGACCGATGTTGCCCACGCCGAGCACCGCGCCGGGCGAGGCTGCAGCAACGGCGTCGGAGGCCGAGACGATGGCGCCGATGAGCTCCTGCGTGCCGTAGAGCAGCTTGCGCGAGAGCTGGCGCGGGAGAACGGCGTAGTGCTCGCCCGGCAGCGGCAGCGGTCGGGCGCTGACGATGAAGCCGTCCTGCGCCGTTCCTACCGAGAGGCTGCGGCCCTGCGGCTCGTCCGGCAGGTAGGGGAAGAGCCGCTCACGACCCCGCTTGACCATCTCCTGCTGCGCCGCGCGCGGTGCCGTCGCGAGGCCGAAGAGGTCCCAACCACGATCCGTCGAGGCAGAGGCAGACGGCGCGACCAGCACCGACAGGCAGACCACGACCAGCGCCATGGAGAGACTGCGTGCGGCCTCCCACATGCCGCCAAGACCGCCGCGCTGTTCCACTCCGATTGCCATGCCCGCTACCTATCCCATCGGAGCGCCACGAGCCAATGATGGACAGCGTGGCGGCGACCTACTTGCCCCGCATCGCACCTTCCGACTATCGAGCGCGCCCTCAACCAGCAGCAGGAAATCAGATGAGCCAATCCTACATCATCGGCGTCGCGGGCGGGAGCGGGAGCGGCAAGAGCACCGTCGCTCGCACCATCATCGAGGCCATGCTGCCCGGCAGCTGCGCCATCATCGACCACGACTCCTACTACCGCGACTTCAGCCACCTGAACTTCGAGGAGCGGGCGGCCCTGAACTTCGACCACCCCGACGCGCTCGAGACCTCGCTGCTCGCCAGCCACCTCGATGAGCTCCGCGCAGGCCGCTCCTTCGAGAAGCCGGTCTACGACTTCCGAACCCACACCCGCACCCCTGTCACCTCGACCGTGGCACCCGCCCGCACTGTCGTCGTCGAGGGCATCCTGGTGCTCGCCTGCGCCGAGCTCCGCGCCCGGTTCGACCTGATGATCTTCGTCGAGACCGATGCAGACATCCGGCTCATGCGTCGCATGCGGCGCGACATGGTGGAGCGGGGCCGCTCCTTCCTCGACGTCCGCGACCAGTACTTCGCAACCGTCCGCCCCATGCACGAGCAGTTCGTCGAGCCGAGCAAGCGCCACGCCAACATCCTGCTACCCGAAGGGGGCCAGAACACCGTCGGCATCAACCTGATTACACAGGCGCTGCTCTTCCGCGCCCACCCTCGGAACGTCTCCGAGGTCTAGGCCGGGTCGGGCGTCCACTCGGCCCAGGCGTTGGGCGTCTCCCAGATGCGGAGACGCACCACCGTGACGCCGGTACCCGCGAGCAGTTCGTTCGCCTTCACCGCCAGCTCGGCCGCGATGTTCTCGGCCGTCGGCGGCGCCTCCATCCAGTAGATCGGCCTGCCAAGCGCCTCGTTGGAGGCAGCAATCGCGAGCGCTGCGGGGTCGCTATCGCCACGCATCAGGATGGCGGTGTGGTCCCACTGCGCATCGACCCAACCGCCGACCCGCTCCTTGATGACGCCAAAGTCGACGATGCGGCCGAGCGCGTCGAGCGAGGGAGCGTGACAGGTCACCTCGGCCACATAGCGGTGGCCATGGAAGGCGCGGCAGCGTCCCTCGTGGTTGGGGATGCGGTGCATGGCATCCCATTCAATCCGGCGTGTGCAGACGAGCATGAAACCTCAGCGTTAGATAGGCGCGGCAGGACTAGTGCCACGCTGCAGGAGGCGCAAACTTCGCCCCGACTCTCGACATCACCGGCTCCCGCTTCTACCGCCAATGTCTCTCTCGGAGTCTTCGCAAACCACCGTGCCGCACCACCCCCTCTCAGACAGCCATGGCCGGCGGGTCGACTACCTCCGTCTCTCGGTGATCGACCGCTGTAACCTGCGGTGCGCCTACTGCATGCCGGCGGAGGGGATGCGCTTTGCGCCGCGGCGCGAGCTGCTCACCGACGACGACATCCTGTTTGTGCTGCAGGAGGCCGCAGAGGTCGGCTTCACGCGGCTCCGCATCACGGGTGGCGAGCCCTTGCTGCGGCCGGGGCTGGCGCAGCTTGTTGCGCGCATCACGGCAGAGACGCCCTTCGACGCACCGGCGCTGACGACCAATGGGCTGCTGCTCGCAGAGCAGGCTGAGGCGCTCGCCGCGGCGGGGCTGAGCCGCGTGAATGTGAGCATCGATTCGCTCCGCCCCGACCGCTACGCCGTCATCACGCGCAACGGCCTCATCGAAAAGGTCTGGCGCGGCATCGAGGCCGCCACGGCGGCCGGGCTCGGCCCCATCCACATCAACACGGTGCTGCTCGAGGGCTTCAACGAAGATGAGGTCGAAGGCTGGCTCGAGCTCGCGCGCACCAACCCCTTCACTGTCCGCTTCCTCGAACTCATGCCGGTCGGCGAGGGCGCCGAACTCACCCGTCACGGCCGCTTCGCAAACCTCTCTGCGATGCGCGACCGCCTGGTCGAAACGCACCAACTCGTGCCCTGCGCCTCCGACGGCTTCGGTCCGGCGCGGACCTGGCAGCAGCCCGGCGCACGGGGCAGCGTTGGCTTCATCACACCGCTCTCGCACGGCTACTGCGAGAGCTGCACCCGGTTCCGGCTCACGGCCGTGGGCGAACTCCGCGCCTGCCTCGCAGACGACAGGCAGGTCTCGGTGCGTGAGGCGATCCTCGGACGCGATCGGGCCGCGCTCCGCGAAGGCTTTGTCGAGGCCGCGCGGACCAAGATTGTCGGCCACGCATGGAATGTCGACGCTGTCACCCGCACCGGCATGTCGGAGCTCGGCGGATGAGCGACAGCATCACCGTCCAGCTCACCTTCTATGGCCCGGCAGCAGCGCTCGCAGGTCAGCGAACGTTGGCCCTCGAGGTCGCTGCGGGAGCCACGGTGGGGGTGCTCTTGGAAGCCCTCGCAATGCAGCGCCCTGCCCTCGCTCCGCTGCTTCCGCGCTGCGCGACCGCCCTCAACGGAAGCCTCGTTCCCGCGGGGAGCCTGCTCGCTGACGGCGACCGTCTCGACCTGCTCCCGCCTGTGTCGGGAGGCTGAATGGAGAGCGATCGCTGGCTCACCGACCAACCGCTGCTGCTCGAGCCGCTGCTCGCAGAGACGGAAGATGCCTCCTGTGGCGCCCTCGTGGTCTTTGCCGGAACGGTCCGCGACCAGCAGGGGGGCGCCGCCGTGACGGCGCTGACCTACGAGGCCCACGAGACGCTCGCGGCTGCGGCGATTGCAGAGATCGAGGCGCGCATGCTGGCGGCCCATCCGAAGCTTCGCATCCGCATCCGCCATCGCACCGGTGCCCTCGCGCTCGGCGATACCGCTGTGCTCGTCGTGGTGCGCGCGCCCCACCGGCGCGAGGCCTTCGCCGTCGCCGAGGCCGCGCTCGAGGCGGTGAAGGCGGAGGTGCCCATCTGGAAGTTCGAGCATTACAAAGAGGCGCCGAGCAGCTGGCTCGATGGCACCCCACTGACGCCGCTTCCCGGAGCCAACGATGCGTAACATCTCCCACAAACCCGACTCGCATCGCGTGGCCGTTGCCGCGACGTCGGTATCGATGCCAGAGTTCTGGGTAGGTCAGGTGCGCGCCCGCGCCCTCGAGAAGGGCGATGCGCTCGAGATTGCCCGCATTGCCGCCATCTCGGCCGCGAAGAAGACATCCGATCTCATCCCCTTCTGCCACCAGGTGGCGCTCACCCACGTGGCGGTCAGCTACCGGCTCGAGCAGGACTCCATCGGCATCGAAGTCTCGGTCGCCGCGGTCGCCGCGACGGGCGTCGAGATGGAGGCGCTGACGGCCGCCGCGATCTGCGCCATCACCCTCTACGACATCCTCAAACCACACACTTCCGACATCGCGATCGGGCCCACGCTGCTGCTGAGCAAGACAGGCGGCAAAGACAGCGAGGCCTGGCACGACCGGCCGCTCCGGGTGAGCCTCCGAGGGGCCACGCTCGACCGGGCGGCCTCCTGGTTTGGCGACCTTGCGACGCTCGAAAGAGCGCCCGAGGAGGGGGCCGATCTCTCCGTCACCCTGCTCCCGCCCGACAGCCGCGACGAGGCCCCGACCGGCGGTGATCCAGACAGCGGCCTCGAGCTCGCGATGCGTCAGTTCGCCGTCCGACGGCTGCCCGCAGCGGCCGCCTGGCAGCTACGCGCATCGCAGTGCGGGCCTCGAACAGACCTCGTCGTCGAAGAGCATGGTGGGATCACTGACCAGCTCCTGGCCGCCGTTGCCCCCGCCCTTGTGCGCCGCGTTCGGAGCCGCCCTGCATGATCTCCATCGACGAGGCCTTCGCCCATCTCGATGACCAGATTGGCCCGCTGCCCGCGCGCCGGCTGCCGCTGCGCGAAGCGCTCGGACGGGTGCTCGCCGAGGATGCCTTTGCCCGCATCGACCTGCCACCGTTTCGGCAGAGCGCGATGGATGGCTACGCTGTCGCCAGCGCAGATCTCACGGTCGCCCAAGGCCCGCTTCGCCTTGCCGTCACGGCGACCTCGGCGGCCGGCGCAGCGGGCGCACCGCCTCCGCTAGAGCGCGGCTGCTGCCAGCGCATCTTCACGGGTGCGCGGGTCCCCGACGGGGCCGACCTCGTCATCCGACAGGAGGATGTGGAGCGGGGCGACGAGCCCTTCATCGGCATCAGCTCCGAAGCGGCTGCCAAACAGCGTTCGGGCGCCAACATCCGTGAGGCAGGCGAGGAGTTGGCGCGGGGCGCGGTCGTGGGCCGGAGCGGACACCGGCTCACACATGGGGCCATTGGCGCGCTCGCCATGGCCGGGCTCGGCAGCGTCTCCGTCCACCGCGCGCCGCGTGTCGCATTGCTCGTAACGGGAGACGAGCTCCGCGACGCGCAGGGTGACCTCGAGGCAGGCATGGTCTTCGACTCCAACAGCCCGCTGCTGGCCGCCTGGGCAGCGCGGCAAAAAGTGGAGGTCGTGACGGCGGCCAGCCTCCCCGACGACGCAGAACTGCTCACGCTCGCCCTCGCCAACATCGACGCAGACCTGATCATCACCACGGGCGGCGCCTCCGTCGGAGACCGCGACCACCTGCGCGCCTCGTCAGCCGCAGCCGGCTTCACCGAACAGTTCTGGGGCGTCGCGCAGCAGCCCGGGAAGCCCACCCTCTTCGCCACCCGCGGCACCACCCTCCTGCTCGGCCTGCCGGGCAACCCCGCCGCGGTCTTCGCAGGCCTCGCCACCTTCGGCGCCCGCATCCTCGGCCGCCTGGAGGGCGAGCGCAGGCCAGCGCCCCACCTCTTCGCCGGGCGCCTCGCCGCAACCGTGCGCGCCAACCCCACGCGCGACCTCTGGCTCCGCTGCGCCCTGACCTACGGCGAAGAGGGGAGCCTCAGCCTGCAGCCACTCGGCAAGCAGAGCTCGCACATGCTCAGCAACCTGCTCGACTGCGATGCCATCGCCCGCATCCCCGCCTCGGCGGAGCCGCTCGCAGCAGGCGCCGTCGTAGCCTGGCTCCGGCCTTAGCCCGCTCGCCGGCGCCGGCGCAGCAACGCCACAATGGCCACCGCAATCCAGCCGCTCGCCGCGCCGCCGGCGTTGCACCCGTCTGTGCCGCCCGCAGCCGTGGCAGAGGCGTCGCGCGCGCCCTGAAGCTGCTGCAGGGTGGTGGGCACCCGACCCGGCTGGACCGTCAATCCATCGCCCAGCGCATCGCCCGAGATGACATCGGACCGGACCGCATCGGTGCCGGTATCGGTACCATCCGCCGCATCGGCCGTGGATGCGTCCGGCCCCTCGGCGTCGCCTGCATCGAGGGCCACATCACCGCCTCCATCCAGCCCCGTTCCTGCATCGGGCGCCGCACCCGCGTCGCAGGCGCCTACGGTGAAGCCCTCCACGGGCGCTTCGCCGAGCGCGGCCTTCGTCGCCTCGTCGTAGAGACCATCCTCCGCGATTGGCGCCTCCGGGTGATTGCGGTTCCAGAGCCGCTCAAAGGCCAGCACGCTCAGTGACTGGAGCTCCGTGCTCTCGGCTACGAACTGCGCGTCGCCCGTGAGCTCAAAGTGGGGTTCGTCGCTGGGGATGGGGTGCTCAAAGCCGACCTCGAGCAGCGTGTTCCACCAGAAGTTGTAGGCCACCACATCGATCGCCCGACCGCCCTGGTGGTTCGAGGTTCCGGGCACAGCGGCGTTGAAGTTCGCGTCACAGTTCTCCACATACCAGCGCGAGTAGTACTGCATCGCCACGTCACGATAGGCGGCCGAGATGGAGATGAAATCCCGCTTCGCCAGCGCAGCTTCGCCGAGCGCCTGAAAGACCTCTGGGCGCATCGCCAGCGGCTGCGGGCCGGCAGCAAAGATGCATCCAGGCTCGCGGCAGGGCTGATAAAAAATGAGCCGCGTGTCGTCCATGCAGCGGAGCTCTTCGACCAGCTGCCGGCCGATGCCATCCACCAGCGACTGCGGGTATTCGAAGCCGCTGTCGCACTGCCGCGCGCTCTCCAACGCAAGCTCTCGCATGGTCTGACGAAAGCCCGATCGGGTGAGCCCGGGATCGGGCGCACAACCCGCCAGAAGCAGGAGTGCGACGGAAGTTACGATATGCCTCATGGTTGCTCCTTCGCCTTCCAGCCCGCCATCTTGAGCTGCCAGTCGCCGTCACGCACCGCGAGCCGCGGACCGAGCCAGCCACCCAGCTCTGCGACAGCAGCCTCGAGGCCGGCGGGCGGACGGAGCACCGCCATGCCGGAGCCGTTCAGCCGGTTGCGTCCCTCGTCGTAGGGCGCCGTCCAGAGCTCGCCAAACCAGCCCGCCACGCCCGACGCCCGGAGCGCATTCACCAGTGCTGCCGGTCGCGAGGCACCCTTGATGGGATACCAGACCACGACGGTGGTGCGTGGGTTCGAGGCGGCCCAGGCGATGGCTCGCGTTGCTGTCAGCTGCCACTCCTCGCGGCTTGCAAAGGGCGGGTCGACGAAGAAGATCTGCTTGCCGGAGGATGGCGCAGCGGCCCAGCCATCCTGTTCGAGCACCGTGACTCCGTCGGCGCCCCGCACCGCGCTCCGGAGCGACGCGCAGGCCTCTGGATCGAGTTCGTGCAGTAGCAGCGCATCTCCCGTCCGCAGCGCCGAGATCGTCACCAGCGGCGACCCCACGAGACGCTCGCCCACCCGCCCCGCAGCGCACCCTTGCAGCTGCGCCAGCCGGGCGAGGCTCTCCGGGGCGCCAGACAGATCGCCGAGTTTGGCGAGCCCCTCCATCCATTCGCCCGTAGGTCCGCGCTGGTAGTTGCCACGGCCCGCATGCGTCTCCACGACCGTGATCGGAGCTCCCTGCAACGGACGAGCGCCGAGCAGCGCCAGCCAGACCGCATGCTTCCAGACATCACCCGCGTTGCCGATGTGGTAGCGGTGGTCGTAGCTTCGCTCAGGCGACTTGGGGCGGCTCTCTAGCATGGGTGCGCTCTACTCGTCGCAGGCCCGAGCATCAAACATCACAGGCCAACCATCGCATTGTTTGCCGACCCGCCGCAGCCATCGCTATGCTCCATCGCCATGAACCCCATCCGCCTCCTGCTCTGCCTCGCAACCGCACTCTTCGTCGCCTGCTCGGGCACCACGCCGCCACCGCAGGCGCCCACGCCGCAGCGCGCAAAGGCGTCCGCCGCGCCCGCGCTGCCGGCAGCAGCGCCAGCAACACCGGATGACATCGCCGCCTGGGATGCCTCCATTTCCTGCCTGCAGCAGGAGGGGTCGGGCTGTGCGGCGTCGGTTGGCGCCAGTCCGGAAGCCAGCGGCTCGGGCGACAACGGCAGCGGCTCGGGCAGCGCGCCGAACAGCGAGACCGCAGCCTACCTCCGCGCAACCATGCTCCTGCGCGACGCCTGCACCCGGCACTATGCGCCCGCCTGCGGCGCCCTCGCCAAACAGCTCTACAAGGCCGGCCCCAACGGCGGTTCGGCGGGGCAGGCGCGGGAGCTCGCAAAGCGCGGCTGCGAAGGCCACCACCTGGAAAGCTGCTCCCTCCTGATTTCTCTCGCGCGGGGCGAGGCCGACCAACTCAGCGCGGCCGAGAACTTCCTGCTGGCACGCTGCAACGGCATCGTCCCCGAGGCCTGTGTCGCCCTCGGACGCGGCTACGCTGCACAGGCCATCCCGCAGGGCGACCGCGGCCTCATGAACGGGCTCTTCACGCGGGGCTGTGATCAGAAGGTTGCCGATGGCTGCGCCGAGCTCGCCGTGAGCCACCAGTTCGGACGCGGCACCCCCGTCAGGCTCGAAGAGGCGCTCCGCCAGGCCGCGCTCGCCTGTGCGCAGGGCTCCGACCGAGGCTGCGTCTCCAAGGCCGACCTGCTCATCGCCACAGCCGCAGACGACGCCTTCGCGCAGGCCGAGCCCATCTATCGCGAGGCCTGTCTGAACGACGACCCGCGCGGCTGCGCCGGCGAAGCGCGCCTCACGATGCTCCGCGACAAGGGGCGCCTCTCGCCCGAGCTGCTCGCGAGGCTCAGCTTGAGCTGCAACACAGAGCCCGCCGCCTGCGAGCAGCTCTTCAGCTGGACGGCGCGACAGCCCAAGCCCACCCGGGCCCCGCTCGAGAAGGCCTGTTCCGAGGG
>JBIIFW010000066.1:0-10082 GCA_044236985.1 Bradymonadia bacterium
CGGTGTGGCGGGCGTGGAGGTTGTAGAGCGCGGTCAGGTGCAGGTCCTGCGCGGCGGCGGCGTCGAAGAGCTGGCCGATGCGGTCCGTCGGGTAGAGGAGCCAGAGGTGGCCGCCTCGAGCAAGCCTCGAGGCAGCGACGCGGACAAACTCTTCGAGGTCACCGTGGTGGCTGTGCGTGGCGTCGCGGACCGTCTCATGCTTGGAGCGCATGCCCTCGCCAACGCGGAAGAAGGGCGGGTTGGCCACGATGAGGTCTGCGGCCGGAAGTTCGCAGTTGCGGAGGTCGTCGGAGACGATCTGTACCGGCGTTGAGACGGCTGTGAGGTTGCGCTGAAGGTGTTCGACCATCTCAGCATTTCGCTCGACCAGCCAGCACTCCGCGCCCGTGGTCATGGCGCCGAGCAGGCCGAGGACGCCGCAGCCAGCACCAAGGTCGATGAGGGTTTGCGGCGCGGGATGGGGCGCATCGAGGAGGAGGTCGGGTAGGAGCAGGTTCTCCGGTCCAAACCGATAGCCGGCACGGGGCTGCGAGAGGGCGTTGGCCCGCTCCAACCAGGCCGCGACGCCCACTGATTGGCTCAAAGCCTGCTGCCGAAAAAGTGCTCGTATTCGCGCTTGAGTGCCGCGCCGCACTTGGAGACGGCAGCCGCATCACGCGCGATCCGGTGGGCCTTGGTGGGACGGCCGAGCAACTCGAAGAAGGGAGTCACTTCACGCACCCGTTCGAGGAATGCTGTCATCTCGATCCGGGTAACCGCGGCGACTCCCTGCATCTGCAGCGCCCGCTCGTAGAGCTTGGCGGCCTCCGCCGGAATCCGCGGCTGCAGCAGCCCCGCAATCTCCCAGAGGCGTGCGGCGGAGAAGGCCTTCGACTGTGCGCAGAGGGCGACCTCCTCGTCGGGTCCCTCCTGCAACAGAATGGTCATGTAGGCGTCCGGTGCACGGAGCCGCAGCAGCTCTTTGGCGCGGGGGAGCAGCTCGGGCGCCTGCTCCTCGAGCAGGCTGCGGAAGCCGCGCCAGGGTTCACCATCCTGGCTCGCCTCGATGATGGCCACCTGCTGGTCGAGCGCCTCCTGCCACGCCTTCCCTGCCCAGGCCCGGTCGAAGATGAGCTGCCGGATGGTCAGGGGCTCGTCGCCGACGGTGGCCCGCAGCAGCCAGGCCGAGGCCTCGTCCGAGCGTCCCAGGCCATCGAGGATTTCAGCGGCAGCCACGGCGCAGGCGGCGCAGCCGGAGCTCTCCTGTGCCAGCAGCGCGAGCGCGCCGTCTGGATCGCCGAGGCGGGCCCGCAGGCGGGCTCCAAGGAGGCGGAGGTCGCGCGGCCGGGTCGCCTGTGTCGAGTCGCGCTGCATGAGCGAGAGCAGTGACGAAACATCGGGGTTGGTGCGGAGCAGCTCGCGCGAGACCCGTCGCTCCAGCGCGATGATGGCCTCACGGTCTTCCAACGCCGCGAGCGCGAGCGTCACGGGAGCGCGGCGGCTGGAAGGCAGTCGCTCCCAGGCTTCGAAGAGCGATTCGATCTCGCTGTCCGACTGGGGATGCCAGGCCGGTAGGTCGCTCAGGAGGCGGTGGAGGAGCTGGTCTGTCACTTCGAGCAGCCGCCGGTCCCGAAAGTTGAGCCGCTCGGCAGCCTGGCCAAGTGCCGTGAGGGTGGAGGCGGCCGTCAGCACACGGTCGCGCGGCACGCTCGGCCAGCTCGTCACGGGCAGTCGGTCGAGTGCTTGAAGCAGCTCCTGCGAGCGGTCGCGCGGCAGCGATGGCTCGTTCGCCAGCCGCATCCACTCCGCCGACAAGAGAGCGGCGGCATCGTTCCCCGACCTGCCTTTCAACCCCGTCTGCGTGGCAGAGACCATGCGCTGCGGCTACTTGCCGCCGCCCGAAGGCTGCGAGGTGGGCTGCGAAGTGGGCTGCGAAGTGGGCTGCGAGGTGGGCTGCGAACTGGGCTGCGAGCTCGGTTGAACCGTCGCCTCTTCTACGGACTTCAGGCCCGGTACCACGCCTTCGCTCCGCCAACCTGTGCCAGCCTTCACGCATCCGTTGAGCGAGATACCGAGGAGGAGCAGGGCGAGCAGGTGCTGGGTGTTCATGGGGTGACTCCTCTCTCAACGCGACGCGCGGTGAGACTATCGAGGCTAGCGTCGGCCCCGCATCGCGGCAATCGCGATCAGTCTCGCCCTCCTCTGCTCCCCCTGCTAGGTGCTGCCCGTCCTGCACACGCGAGCAAACCATGCCGCTTCTGAACACCCATCTGGTTTCTGTCGCGCAACTTCGCCGAACCGACCTCGACCGCATCTTCGCAGTCGCTGATCGCTGCCTGCCCATCGCGCGGGGCGAAGAGACGAGCGACCTGCTGCGCGGCCGTCTGTTGGCCAACCTCTTCTTCGAACCGAGCACCCGCACCCGCCTTTCGTTCGGCGCCGCCTTCATGCGGCTCGGCGGTGCGGTGGAGACCACTGTCGGCATGCAGTTCAGCTCCATGGCCAAGGGCGAGACGCTCGAGGACACCATCCGCGTCATCGACGGTTACGCCGACATCATGGTGCTTCGCCATCCCGACGAAGGCTCCGCTGCCCGCGCAGCCGCCGTCTCTCACCACCCTATCATCAACGGCGGAGACGGTCCCGGAGAGCATCCGACCCAGGCCCTGCTCGACCTCTATGCCATCGCCAAAGAGCGTGGCTCCGTCGACGGTGTGAAGGTCGCGCTCATCGGCGACCTCAAGCATGGGCGCACGGTCCACTCGCTCTCCCGTCTGCTGGCCTGCTTCGAGGGCGTTGAACTCATCCTCACCTCGCCTCCCACGCTTGCCATGCCCGCGAAGATCCTCGCCGATCTCGATGCGGCAGGGCTCCGCTACCGGCTGGTCCCGACGCTCGCTGAGGCGCTCGCCGCAGCCGATGTGGCCTACGTCACCCGCATCCAGGCGGAGCGTTTCGATGACCCCGTTGCGGCGGCGCGTCTCATCTCCGGCTTCGTCGTCAACCTCGAGCTGCTCGAGTCGATCGGCCGCACCGATATCACCATCCTCCACCCGCTGCCGCGCTACAACGACCTCTCGACCGATGTCGACCACCTGCCCGGCGCCGCCTACTTCCGGCAGTCGCACCTTGGCGTTCCGGTCCGCATGGCACTCTTCTGCGAAATCCTGGGCAAAGAGCTTGCATAGCGCGCCAACCAAGACGGGAGCCGGGGAGCCGCGCTTCCTGCTCGTGACCGGCAAGGGCGGCGTCGGAAAGAGCACCGTTGCGCTCGCGCTGGCGCGCCGGGCTTCGCGCCGCGGCCGGCGGGTGCTGCTGATGCAGCTGCATACCCAGGACCGGCTCGGACAGCTCTTCGGCCGCCCCGCCGTCGACACCGAGATCGTGGAGCTCGCTCCCTGCCTCTCCGCCGTCTCGGTTACCGCGAAGGAGGCCATGCAGGAGTATGGGACCATGATCCTCCGCTCCAAGCTGCTCTACCGCGCGGTCTTTGAAAACCAGACGGTCGCCCGGTTCCTCAAGGTCATCCCCGGCCTCCCCGAGCTTCTCATGCTCGGCAAGGCCTACCACCATGAGCGGGAGCTGGGGCCCGACGGCAAGCACCGCTGGGACCTCATCATCGTCGATGCACCTGCCACGGGTCACGGGCTCTATCTGCTGCGGATTCCCATCGTCATCACCTCCGCGCTCCGCGTGGGGCATATGGTCGATGAGGCGAAGAACATGCTCGCGCTGCTCCGAAACCCCGACCGCTGCCGCATCGAGCTCGTCACCCTCCCCGAAGAGATGCCCGTCTCCGAGACCATCGAACTCGCGACCACCCTCACCGACGAGCTCGAACTTCCGCTGGGCCGCATCTTCGTCAACCAGGTAGTCGCCTCCGATCTCACCGACACGGAGCGGGCCGCAGTTGTCTCGGCGCAGCGGTCGGCCGCTAGCCCGGAGCGGTCGGTCTTGGGTGCAGCGCTGTTCCGACACGAGCGGGCAACCGCCCAGCATCGCCAGATCGAGGAGCTCGAGCGCCGCTTTGGGACCCGGCTCCGACAGTTCCCCCGGCTCCCCGTTGAGGCGCTCACGCTCGTCGATATCGACCGCTTGGCCGATCTCATCGACCCGCCGAAGCAGCCCTGATGCAGACACTCGCAAAGCTGGTTGGCTCGGCGCGCATCCTTGTCTGCGTCGGACGCGGCGGCGTCGGCAAGACCACGATGAGCGCCCTGCTCGCACGGCAGGCCGCCGCCTCCGGGCGTCGCGCACTTGTCCTTACCATCGACCCCGCGCGGCGCCTCGCCGACGCACTCGGCATCGCTGCGCTCACCGACGAGCCCGTGCGGCTCAACGATCCCATGCTGCCCGGCGAAATGTGGGCCGCCATGCTCAAGACCGACGAGGCCTTTGCCGCCATCCTTCGCAGCCGTATGCCAGACGAAGCGGAGCGCGCCTCGCTCGAGGCCAACCGATTCTACCGCTTCTTCGCAACCAGCCTCGCTGGTGCCCACGAGCTCGCCGCAGCGGAGCGGCTACACGAGCTGGCGACCTGTGGCCGCTTCGACCTCGTGGTCCTCGATACGCCGCCGGCGCTCCACGCATCCGACTTCCTCGACGCCCCCAAGCGGTTTCACGATGCGCTCGACTCCGCCGCCTTCCACTGGCTTACCGGCGGCAAGGGCGGAGCAGGCCGGCGCGGCATTCGCATCGGCATCGGCCTCGGTCTGGTGCAGAAGACCATCTCGCGCTTCACCGGCACCGAGTTCCTGAGCGAACTGACCGAGTTCCTCGGCCAGATGTCGGCCCTGATGGAGGGCTTCAAGACGCGAGCCGCCGAGACAACCGCGCTCATCCGATCGGAGCAGGCCCACTTTGTCCTCATCACCGCGCCCGCGAGCGATGCGCCGCAGAGTGTCTCCGAGTCGGCTGCGGCGATGCAGTCGCGCGGATGTCGGGTCTCTGCCCTCATCGTCAATCGCATGATGCCCCCTGTCGCACTGCCCGCCGACAACCGGGCGCTCGCCGGGCTGCTGCACGACGCAGGCCTCCCCAAGGCTGAAGCCGCAGCGCTGAGCGAGCGCCTCCGCGACTCGGCCGCCGAGGCCGCCCGTTTCGCCGCCGCCGATGAGGCGATGTTCCGCCAGCTAGAGCAGCGCTGGTCGTCTACGCTCGCCGTGGAGGCGGTCCGCGCCTTCCCACAGGAGGTCTCTTCGCTGGCGGCGCTTGATGCCATCCGCAGCCTCCTGTTTCCCGAGCGCGCACCATGATCCGGAGGCTGGGAACAAATCGGCCCGCTTGTTGGTCAGTCTCCGTCATGACTGCCGCGTCACGCCCATCCTCGACCCTGCTCTGTGGCCTCTCGATCGCGCTCCTGGCGGCCGGTTGCGCTGGCCCCCAGCGCCCTGCAGACGGCTCCACGCCGGTGCAGGAGATTGTCATGGAAGAGACCCTCATCCAGGGCTCGGCCAAGGGCGACGGCGCCGGCCGCATCTACGAGCTCCCCGACCTCTTCAAAGAGGCCAACGACTACCTGATCGCCGATGACTTCAAGAACGCCATCCGGCTCTACAAGGTCATCCTCAAGAACTTCTCGGAGCCCGAGTACCGGCGCGTCACCACCTACAACCTGGCGCTCTCCTACGAGGGCGCAGGCCAGTGGGCCGAAGCCGTCGCCCGCTACCGAGAGGTCATCGAACTCTCACCGGCCTCCGAGGATGGGCGGTTCGCGCTGCAGCGGCTCGGACTCTGCCTCTGGGAGCTCGGCGACTACGAGGGCATCAAGCCCGTCGTCGCCCGTCAGTTTGAGCGCTCCGACCTCACGCTCATGGAGGAGATCGACGCCGAACTCCTGCTCGGCAACGCGCTGCTCGAGCTCCGCGACTGGAACGGTGCAGAGCGGGCCTTCCTTCAGGTGGTCCACCTCAACGAGCGGGGGCTCCGCGCCTGGGACCCAGACAAGTCATCGGCAGGTCGCCGCCCCTACGAACCGACCTCTACGCCGATCGCCCGTGCCCACTTCGGCCGCGGCCGCATCTTCCACGAGACCTTCTCGACCATCCGACTGGTCCTGCCAAAGGATGCCATCCGCAAGGCACTCCTCGACAAGACCCGCCTCTTCGAACAGGCGCAGGAGGCCTACCTCTCCTCCGTCCGAACGGGCGATCCGGAGTGGGCCACAGCAGCAGGCTTTATGGTCGGGCAGCTCTTCGAGGACTTCTATCTCGATGTGCTCGCCTCCGAGGTCCCGCGTGACTTCAACGAGCTGGAGTTGGAGGTCTACTTCGAGGAGCTCCGCGCCTTCATCGCCCCGGCGATTGGCAAGGCTCGGCGGCTCTACGAGCTCAACCTCGGCATGGCGCAGCGGCTCGGCTCTCGCGGCGCCTGGGTGGACGAGACGATTGCCGCCATCGAGCGGGTACGTGGCTACATCGACCGTAAGGAGGGCTGGCTGCAGGAGCAGACCCTCATCGTGGAGCAGCGCCACCCCCACTCGGCCCGCTTCTCGGACCAGATGCAGTTCCGAAGCGACCGCGCTGGGCGGTAGGGCCAAAACGAAGAAACCCGCAACCTCTCGGATGCGGGTCTTTCGATGCGCCGACGCGCCTACTGGCTGCCGGAGCCAGAACCGGCAGCGGGAGCCGCAGCCGAGCCATCGCCCGAGCCGGCGGCGGGTGCTGCAACGGCAGCGGGAGCCGCAGCCGAGCCATCGCCCGAGCCGGCCGCCTTAGCCTCCGCAGCCGTGCCGCTCGCAGGAGCAGCACCGTTGTCGGCAGCCGGGGGGGTGGCAAGCTCCTTGAGCACCGCATCCTCATGCTGCTTATACAGGGTGCCCTCCTCGGGGAGGATCATGCCACGCGAAAGCTCGTCCATGAGCGTGACGGCGAAGAAGAGCAACATCGCAAGCACCGACACGGCGAGTACGATGACGTTGATCTTCTCGTCCCAGATGAGGTGCATGAAGACTGCAGCAACCAGCGTCGCCTTGCAGGAGGCGACGACCATCGCCAGTCCGAAGGAGAGCGAGAGGGGAAGGCCGGCAAACGAGACGGCATAGGTGAGGACGGTGAGCACCAGGAGCGCGCCGAATACGCCGTAGTAAACGGACAGCGGCAGCACATGGGGTTCGTGGTGGGATTCGTGGGCGTGGTTCGCCATGACGACAGCTCCTAGCGGCAGGTCGGCGCTTAGCGCACGAGGTAGAGAAGGGGGAAGAGGAAGATCCAGACGAGGTCGACAAGGTGCCAGTAGAGGCCAACGTTCTCGACCGGGATGTAGTAGGTCGAGTCGAAGTCGCCGCGGATGGCCCGCTTCAGGATCCAGAAGAGCACACCGATACCCGCCACAACGTGGATGCCGTGCAGACCGGTCATGGTGAAGTAGACGGTGAAGAAGAGCTCGGGGCGGCCCGGGATGAACTCGTGGCCGTGATAGGCTGCGCCGGGCAGCAGGCCGTGCTCGAACTTGGAGCTGTACTCAACGTACTTCACAGCAAGGAAGATGAAGGCGCAGACAATGGTCTGGATGAGGTTGTTGACCAGCCCCTTCTTGTCGCTGAGCTGCGCCGAACGCACGGCAAGCGCCATCGTGAGCGAGCTGTAGAGCAGGACGACGGTGTTGATACCGCCCATCGTCTTGCTCAGTTGCTCGGCAGCATGCAGCCAGGTCTCGGGGTAGAGCGCGCGGAAGGCAAAGTAGGCCATGAAGAGGCCGCTGAAGAACAGCACCTCCTGACCGAGGAAGAGCCACATACCGAGCTTCGCAGACGAGGCCTGCTGGGCCATCGTCAGGAAGTGGTGCTGGTGGAACTTGTGGTGCGCCTTTCCGTGGGCGTCGTCGTGGGCGTTGGTCGCCGAACTCATGGGTAGCTCCAGAGAATGCCGGGCTTGCGAAAGAAGGAGATGACGGAGGGACTAGTGGCCGTTGCCGGTGCGGGCGGCGCGGACTTCCGGGAAGTCGTAGGGACCGGCCGTGACAACGGGGATGGACTCGAAGTTGTGCTCGATGGGGGGCGTAGCCGTCTCCCACTCGAGCGAGACGCCGCGCCAAGGCTCAGGTGCAACGCCCTTGTTGCGGAGCGAGGCGAGCAGGTTGAAGAGCGCGAGGAAGAGGCCCACAGCGAGGATGTAGGAGCCGTAGGTCGAGATGATGTGACCCGTGTGGTACTGCTCCAGGTAGGACCAGTAGCGACGGGGCATGCCCTGCGAGCCGAAGATGAACTGGGTGAAGAAGGTGACGTTGAAGCCAATGAAGACGATGATCGCCGCGATGACGCCAATCTTCTCGTTGTAGTTCTTGCCCGTGAACTTGTTCCACCAGTGGTGCACGCCGCCGATGAAGGCGATGATGGTGCCACCCATCATGACGTAGTGGAAGTGGGCGACGACGAAGTAGGTGTCGGTCAGGTGAACGTCGACCGAGAGCGTGCCCAAGAAGAGGCCGGTCAGGCCGCCAATCGAGAAGAGGAAGAGGAAGGAGAGCGCGTAGACCATCGGCGTCGTGTAGGCGATGGAGCCACGGTAGAGGGTCGCAATCCAGGAGAAGACCTTGATGGCCGTCGGAACGGCAACCGCGAAGGTCAGGAAGGAGAAGATGGCGCCAGCGAGTGCCGACTGGCTCGAGACGAAGAGGTGGTGGCCCCAGACGAGGAAGCCAATGAAGGCGATGGCGACCGACGAGACGGCAATGGGCTTGTAGCCGAAGATGCCCTTGCGGCTGTGCACCGTGATGAGCTCGCTGATCATACCGAAGCCCGGGACGATCATGATGTAGACGGCAGGGTGGGAGTAGAACCAGAAGAAGTGCTGGAACAGGACTGGATCGCCGCCGTAGACGGGGTCGAAGATGCCGATGTGGACCGTACGCTCAAGCACCAGGAGTGCCAGCGTGATCGCAAGCACCGGCGTCGCAAGGACCTGCATCAGCGCCGTAGCGTAAAGCGCCCAGACGAAGAGCGGCAGGCGGTCCCAGGTGAGGCCGGGCGCGCGCATCTTGTGGATGGTCACCAAGAAGTTGATGCCGGTAAAGATAGAGGAAAAGCCGAGGATGAAGGCGCCAAGGAGGGCCGTCGTCGCCGAACTACCCGTCTTGATGGAGTAGGGGGTGTAGAAGGTCCAGCCCGTATCGACGCCGCCGGTGACCAGCGTGGCGATGAAGAAGGCGGCGCCCAGCACATAGACCCAGAAGCTCGCGAGGTTCAGCTTGGGGAAGGCAACATCCTTCGCGCCAAGCATCAGCGGAAGCACGAAGTTCCCTAGCGATGCAGGAATCGACGGGATGATGACCAAGAAGACCATCACCGCCCCGTGGAGCGTGAACATCCTGTTGTAGGCGTCCGCGTCCATGAAGTCCTTGGCAGGGTTCATCAGCTCCGACCTCACCGCGATGGCTGCTAGACCACCGACGATGAAGAAGAGGATGACCGAGGCGAGGTACATGATACCCAGTCTCTTGTGGTCAACCGTCCAGAGCCAGGAGCTGAGCCCCTTCTTGGCTACGAGGTAGTTGTCGTGGTGCCCATGCTCAGCAGATGCGTGGGAGGGCGAATGGTCAATCGAGGTAGCCGACATGGTGATTCCTCACACCGAAATCGAAAGAAAACAAAATCTCAAACGAGACAGAGACTACTTGATGGAGCGAAGATACTCGATCAATGCGCCCATCTGCTCTTCGTTGATGCGTCCCACGTAGGCTGGCATCGCAGCTGGGTAACCCGCCACGATCTTCGCCATCGGGTTCATGATGGACTCGCGGAGGTACTCCTCGTCCGCGAAGGCCTTACCCCCATCCGCCAGCGGCTGGTCGGTGCCGTAGACCCCCTTGAGCGACGGGCCGACAAGCTTGCTGCCGTCCACCGAGTGGCAGGCGTTGCAGCCGTTCCGCTTGAAGGCGACGCCGCCGCACTCGGCGAGCGACTGGCCGTCCTGGCAGCCAGTCAGCCCCTTGAGGTGGGCATCGTACTCCTCCTGCGACACGACCTTGACCTTCGAGAGCATCAAGGAGTGGCTCGTGCCGCAGTACTCAGTGCAGAGCACATCGTACTCGCCGAGCTTGTCGGACTGGAACCAGAGGACCGTGTAGCGGCCCGGGACAACGTCGCGCTTGGCGCGGAAGGCCGG
>JBIIFW010000420.1:0-2678 GCA_044236985.1 Bradymonadia bacterium
CGTTTGCGCAGTCTCCGGAGGCGGCATCGCTGCCGCGTCAGCGGGAGGCGCGCGATGTGGCGGTGCGTGACTATCTGCGGCGCTGGAATGAGCTCGCCGGCGGCCTTCCCGTGCCGCCTCCGACACCCGCTGCAATCGAGCTTGTGAGGCATGCGCGGCTGCACCAGTTGTCGCTCGAAGATGCTGCCGTTGCGGGGACCTGGTCCGACAGCTGGTGGACGTTGGCAGCGCAGTATTCCGCTGTTCCGGAGGGGACACTGTCTGCGCGCACCGTTGCGCTCACGGATGAGCTCCGCAGGCGTTCGCCGGACCCTGCTGATTACGCTCGGGCGCTGGAGCGGGAGCTCAAGACACGGCGCTACACGCTGGAGATGGAGCAGGCGGACAAGGGCGAGAATGTGCTCGACTCGTTCCTCTTCGAGTGGCGGGCCGGCCACTGCGAATACTTCGCGACGGCGATGACCATGATGCTCCGTCAGCAGGGGATTCCTGCGCGCATCGTCAACGGGTTTCTCGGCGCCGACTACAACTCGGTGGGCGGTTACTGGGCCGTGAGGCAGAACTATGCCCATTCCTGGGTAGAGGCCTACTTCCCGGGCCGCGGCTGGGTGATGTTTGATCCGACGCCGGGCGGGCCCACGGTGCAGATGCCGGGGGAGTCGCTCTGGACGACGCTGCAGATGGGGCTCGATACGGCGCGTCTCGCCTGGTTCCGCTGGGTGGTCGAGTATGACTTCGAGAAGCAGGCGTCGATTCTGCGCGACGCCTTCACGCAGACGCAGTCGTCGCAGGGGGCAGATCCGGTGCGGTTTTCGGATGCTGCGCGGGAGCTCTTCTGGACCATCCTCCGCCGGATGAAGGCCACCTTCTGGGCGGCTGTGCTGGCGGCTGTTGCGACGCTCCTCTTTCGGCTCCGGACGAAGCGGCGTCAGCTCTGGGCCGGTCCGGACTGGGCCATCGGAGCGGCTTGGCTGTTGCTGTCGGCAGGCGTGATCCAGGTGGCTTGGCCGACGGGCTGGAGCGCTGGGGCCGTTGCGCTGGGCGTGGGTGTTCCGCTGGCGGGCACGGCCATCGCCTTCTGGTTGCGCAGGGCGCTGCTCGGCAGCGACGAACCGGAGCAGCGTCGGAGCCGGCCGCGGCGTGCGTTGGAGGTTTCGGGGCTCTACCTGCGGCTGATCCAGGAGCTGGAGCGGCGCACGGGTACGCTGGAGGTAGACCTGACGAGCCGCGGCTTCCTAGAGCGCTCGTCGCGCTACCCTGCGGAGGTGGTATCGGAGCTCGCAGCCTTTGTGGCGGTCTACGAGCAGGTCCGCTTCGGCGGCGACTTGCTCGGACCGGCGGAGGTCTCAGCGTGGCGTCGTCGGGTAAAGAAGGCGGTGAAGGCGATGCGGCGGGCTCCGCCGTGGGAGCCGGCCGCGCCGCCCAAGAGCTAGCGGACGGCGACCGTCTTGATGGCGAGGATGAGGGTGCCGCCGTTGAAGGGCATGCCGCCTACATAGAAGACGCCCTGGTCGGTCGAGGTGGTGTCTGCGCTTCCACCGGGCATGGCCATGCGGAGCTTGAACTTGCCGCCCTCCGCGCCGATGAGCGTGAGGCCGAGCGAGCTGTCGGGAATGGGGAGCGCGAAGGATCCCTGCTGGCCGGTCTGGAGGGTCTGACGGCTAGCCGAAAGCTGGCGGAAGCCCTTGAACTGGGGGAACTGCTTTGCGAGCTGGCCAGCGTTGGCTGCAAGGTTCTGATCGGCGGGCGCGGCGGCGGCGGAGGCGAGGATGATCTTCACCTCGACGGCGACGGCTGCACGAGCGGGCGCAGCGGCGGCAGGCTTTGCGTCGGCAGCAAAGGCAGCAGGTGCTGCGAAGGCCAGGAGCGAGGCGGTAAGGAGCAATGCGAGGGGGCGTTTCATGGTGACTAGTCCGTGCGAACGGGGAGGGCGGGCGAGGCGCCGGAGCCTGCAAGAGTGGGGTCTGAAGAGGCGGGCCCGCTGCCCTTGGGCGCCGTGGCGAGCGTGCCGTTGGGCTGCAGCCAGATGACGGTCGCGGTGTCGTCGGCCTGGGAGCCCTGGGTGACGCTCGCGGTGAAGCCGGAGGTTGGGGTCAGGCGGTCCACGCTGGGCGCCTGGACGTAGTAGTTGTTGATGATGGTGGTCTTCGCAGGGTCGGTCTGCGCGCTCTCGGGTGCGGCGGGCGAGAGCCGGTTGGAGAGCGTCACTGCGAGGAGCGCTGCTGCCACGGCAACCGCGCCTGTGAAGGCCCAGCCGGAGCCCCAGCTGCGGAGCCGGTCGAGGAAGGAGTCGCTGGAGGTCGCTGCTGCGGCGACACGCTCGCGCTGCTGGTTCTGTTCGGCCACGCCGGCCATGATGCGGGCGAGCAGGGCAGGGTCGGCCGGCTCTTCGCACTCGCGGCGGAAGCCGGCGGTAAGGATCGCGGAGGTCGCCTCTTCCAGTTCGGTGCGTGCCTCAATCTCCGCCATGATGCGGGCGTGGATGGCAGCCTCGCCAAGCCCTTCGCGGTCGATGTGGCTGGGGAGGGCGAGCGTGTCGTGGAGGAACTCGAGGTCTGCGAGGTAGCGGCGCGCGTCCGGGTTGACCTCGAGGAGGGCGCGGGCCTCTGCGGCCTCTACGCCGCGGGTCTCGCGGTCGTGGTGCTTGTCGAGGAGGAGAGCTTGTTCACGGGTCAGCA
>JBIIFW010000421.1:0-2663 GCA_044236985.1 Bradymonadia bacterium
TGCCCTCCTGCAGCAGGCTGGCTTTGAGACGGTGCTCTTCGAGCTCGCCCCTTCGCCGGGCGAGGAGCTCCCCAACTGTGACGATGCGACCATCGATCGGGTGACCGCGCTCCTCGCTACTGCCGACTTCGGGTTCGCGATCGCCGTAGGTGCAGGCACGATCAACGACCTCGTCAAGATGGCCGCCCACCGTCGCAGCATCCCCTACGCCTGCGTAGCAACCGCGCCGAGCATGAATGGCTTCACCTCCTCCATCGCCGCGATCCTCTCAGACGGGGTTAAGACGACGCAGCCCTGCACGCCGCCCATCGCGGTCTTTGCAGACCCTGTCATCCTGGCCGCTGCGCCCTACCGAATGATCGCCTCCGGCATCGGCGACCTCTACTCCAAGCCGGTCAGCAACGCAGACTGGCGGCTCGCGCATCGCCTTCTCGACCAGCCCCACAGCAGCATCGTCATGGAGATCGTCGAGGCCGGCTCTGCCCTGCTGGATGGCGTTGCGGAACGGCTCCCGGCGCGCGACCTCGACGCCGTGGCGAAGCTGGCCGGCGCACTTATGATGTCGGGTCTCGCGATGCAGGCGGCAGGCAACAGCGGCCCCGCCTCAGGCGGCGAGCACCTCATCTCGCACTACATCGACATGACCTCGGTCGCCTTCGGAGAGAGCCACGACTTCCATGGCTGCCAGGTCGCTGTGGGCACCATCGTCACCTCCCGGCTCTACGAGTATCTCGCGGCGCAGGACCCGGCCAGTCTCAACATCGAGGCCCGTGTCGCGGCGCTCCCGAGTTGGGAAGAAAAGTCTGCCGCCATCGATCGCGACTTCGGACCACTCGCCCCGGCCGTCCGGGAGCACGCGCGGAAGATCCATCCCACGCCCGAAGCGCTCCGCGCACGCCTGACGCGGCTGCGCGACAACTGGGACTCCATCATCGCCGATGTCTCCACGACGCTGCGGCCCTCCTCTGAGCTCGAGGCCGAGCTCATCTCGGCGCAGTGCCCTACCCGCTTCCCCGAGATTGGTGTCGCGCGTGAACGGGCCCGCAGAGCGGTGGTGCTTTCTCGCGACATCCGTGCCCGCTTCACCATCCTCCACCTCGCAGCCGACCTCGGCCTGCTCGAGCCCTTCGCCGACCTCGAGATGGCGCGGGCCTTCGGCTAACCGGCGAGCGCGCGGATGATGTCGGCGCCGCGCGGCGTCTTGCCGACCACCCGCACCTTGCGACGCTGCTTCGAGACCACCTCGAGGTGGAGTTCCACATCGAGGAGTTCTGCCACCGCGCCGATCCGCTCGGGCCACTCCACCAGGGCGGCGCGGGCAGAGGTGTCGAGCAGAGAGAGCTGCGGTAGGCGGGCATCGGATAGCCGATAGAGGTCGGCGTGCAGCAGGGCACCGCGCAGGTAGTAGTGCTCGATGGCGTAGGTTGGCGAGGCCACCTCCTCTGCGCCATCGGAGGGCCAACCCAGCTTGCAGAGCGCCGGAACGAGGCGGGCCGTGAGCGTTGTTTTTCCGGCACCGACCTCGCCGATCAGGCCGATCCAGAGCGTGTCGTGTCCTACTCTCGGAGATGCCGTCAGGGCATCGATGGCGGCGGCCAACCGCTCAGCAAACCGGCCCGTGGCAACGAGCGAGGCGAGCGATGCTTCGCAGACAGGTGCAGGCCCCGCGGGGTTCACGCGCCCTTCGCTCGCCTGTCAGCAAACCATCCGTGGCTCACTGGACAATGAAGGGGAAGGCGATGTTCATCGGCAGGTCGTTGAAGGCCGGGAAGCGGATGGCGCGGAAGGTCCGGATCATGCAGAGCTCCAAGGTCTTGGAGGAGTCGCCGGCGCTCTCGAGCCGCACATTGAAGACCTTTCCATCGGCGCGGACCGACCAGTTGACCGTCGCGCCCTTGAAGTTTGGGTTGGCGCGGAGTTCGGCGCCGAAGCAGCGCTGCATGCGCGGCAGATTTGTACGGAGCGTGGTCTGGATCTCGTCGTTGGTCAGCTTCCGCGGCGGTCCGGCCTCGGCGAGGTCCATGGCGGCGAGGTCTTCATCGGGCTCCTCGGAGGGGAGCCCCTCGGGCACCGACCCGACGGTCGGGTCGGGCCTCTGGAAGAGCTCGGCAACGAGCGCGCTGTCGGGGGCCAGGGCCTGGTAGGTGGGCTTCTTCACCTCGAAGACCTGATCGAGCGTGGGGCGAACCAGCTTTCCATACTCGATGATGCGGGGTGCAGGCCGCAGCTTGAGGTAGGCCGCAAAGCCGCCTGCTGCGATGAGCAGGAGCAGCACCACAATAAGCGTGCCGGTGCGGGCTGCGCGACGTCCTAACTCGCTCCGCTTCTCACCCTTCGCCAAACGCCCCTTCTCGCGGCGCGGGATGAAGTCGAGCACGAAGTCGCCGAAGGCCGGCACGTCGATCAGCAGCGAGCTCTCTTTCTTGTAGAGGTCGAAGACGCGAGTGTTCTCGTCGATTTCGCCCGCCTCCAGCTGCCGCTCGACCTCTGACTGCGGGTAGGGACCGTAGTCACGGCCCCGCTTCTGGATGACCCAACGCGGCTCATCGAGGACCCCATGCTTGCCCGAGCTGCCGTGCTGCGGATGGCTGCTGCCCGAGGGCGGGAGCTGCGTCGGCGGGACACTCGGTGCGCTCGCGCGGCCGGCAGGCTCGGGGAAGGCA
>JBIIFW010000067.1:0-10024 GCA_044236985.1 Bradymonadia bacterium
CTGGTAACCGACGGCGCTCGGGATACGACCCAGAAGCGCCGAGACCTCCGAGCCGGCCTGCGTGAACCGGAAGATGTTGTCGACGAAGAGGAGCACGTCCTGGTTCATCGTGTCGCGGAAGTGCTCGGCGACCGTAAGCGCCGAGAGGGCGACGCGGGCGCGGGCGCCAGGCGGCTCATTCATCTGCCCGTAAATCAGGGCGACCTTGGAGTTCTCCCAGTCGCCGTTGGGTGCGAGAACGCCGCCTTCCATCATTTCGTAGAAGAGGTCGTTGCCCTCACGGGTACGCTCACCAACGCCGGCGAAGACGGAGTAACCGCCGTGCTTCATGGCGACGTTGTGGATGAGCTCCATGATGAGAACGGTCTTGCCAACGCCGGCGCCGCCGAAGAGGCCAATCTTTCCGCCCTTCGCGTAGGGGGCGAGCAGGTCGACGACCTTGATGCCCGTCTCGAACATTTCGGCGCGGGTCGAGAGCTCTTCGAACTTCGGCGCAGCGCGGTGAATCGGGCGCTTCTCCGCCGCCTCGGTCTTGAGCGACTCGAGGATGTCGGCCTTCTCCACCACCAGCTCGGTGCTGTGATGGATCTCCTTGGCGTCGACGATCTTCAGGATGACCTGCGTCTCCGTCTCACGACGGAAGAAGCCGCGAACCAGCTTGCCGTTCTTGAGCTTGAAGATGCGGATGTCGTCCGCGGGGTCGCCGACAACATTGAGGATGCGGCCGAGGACCTCACGACCCACCGGCACCATGATCGGCGCGCCGGTCGAACGAACCTCCATGCCGCGGGTCAGACCGTCGGTCGTATCCATGGCGATGGTGCGAACCATGTTCTCGCCAAGGTGCTGCGAGACCTCGAGGACCAGGTTGTCGGCAACATCCGAGATGGCCGGATTGGTGACCGTGATCGCATGCATGATCTCGGGCAGCTGGCCGCCGTCGAAGGCGACGTCAACAACCGGACCGATGACCTGCGTGATGCGGCCATGCTTGGTGGTCGAGGGAGTGGAGGAAGAGATGCCTTGGGTCATCGGATATCCTATCGGAGTCTTCGGGTATTGAACAAACTAGCCCTTGAGCGACTCAGCGCCCGAGGTGATTTCCATGAGTTCTGTCGTGATGATGGCCTGACGGGCCCGGTTCATCTGCAGCGTCATCGTGCCGATGATCTCTGCGGCGTTCTTCGACGCGTTGTCCATCGCGGTCATACGGGCACCGAGCTCCGATGCCTGCGACTCAAGAAGCGCCCGAAGCACGTTGCTCTGCACAAACCGGGGAAGCAGCTTACCGAGCAGCTCTTCGCGGTTCGGCTCATACTTCGTCTCAGTCGTCGCCCCCCCAAGGCCGGCAAGCTTGTCGGCAGAGAGCGGCAGCAGCGGCTCCACGATCACGGTCTGCGTCAGCGCCGACTTGAACTCGTTGAAGATCAGGTAGACTTCGTCCACTTCGCCCGTCGTGAAGAGCCGGCTCACCTCGGCGGCAACGGCCTGTGCCGAGCCGCGATTGGGACCGCTCATGAGGTCGCGCAGATCGGTGTAGGTGGGCGTTCCGCGACGGCGGAAGTACTCGCGACCCTTGCGTCCGATGGGCGCGACGCCGATCTCTTCGTAGGAATCCTTGCTGTCGCGCAGGAAGGCTTCGGTGCGCCGAAGAATCGACGAGTTGAAGGCGCCGGCGAGGCCGCGATCCGAGGTCATCGGGATGAGCAGGCAGCGCTTGGGCGTCGGCGTCGTCCGAAAGAGCGGATACAGCTCTGGGTCGACCGAACCGGCCAGTGAGGCAACCACCGCGCGCAGCCGCACCGCATAGGGGCGGGAGGCAACGACGGCGTCCTGCGCACGCTTGAGCTTCGCCGCGGCGACGAGCTTCATCGCGCGGGTGATCTTCTGCGTGTTCTTAACCGACTTGATGCGGTTTCGTATGGCCTTGAGGCTCGGCATGGGACTGCGCCGTAATCAGAGAGGGATGGGTTGGACTAAGCCTGGAAGGCCTTTCCGAAGGCCTCGAGGGCCTCCTTGAGCGCGGGCTCGTTGGCCGGCGTGATGGCCTTGGCGTCGCGAATGCTCGGCGTCACCGTGGGGAAGCGAGCGGCGAGGAAGGGGAAGAGACCCTCCTCGTATCGGCCCAGCGCCGCGGTGGGGATCTCATCAACAAAGCCCTTGGTACCAGCGTAAATGATGACGACCTGCTTCTCGACCGGAAGCGGCGAGAACTGCTTCTGCTTGAGGAGCTCGGTCAAGCGCTCACCGCGCGCCAGCTGGCGCTGGGTGGCCTTGTCGAGGTCCGAAGCGAACTGTGCGAAGGCGGCCATCGCGCGGTACTGGGCAAGGTCGAGACGGAGCGTGCCGGCAACCTGCTTCATCGCCTTGATCTGGGCGTTGCCGCCGACGCGGCTGACCGAGATACCGACGTTGATGGCGGGACGGACGCCGGCATAGAAGAGGTCCGATTCAAGGAAGATCTGGCCGTCCGTGATCGAGATGACGTTGGTCGGGATGTAGGCCGAGACGTCGCCGGCCTGGGTCTCGATGATCGGCAGCGCGGTCAGCGAGCCGGAGCCGTTGTCGTCCGACATCTTGGCGGCCCGCTCGAGGAGGCGGCTGTGGATGTAGAAGACGTCGCCGGGATAGGCTTCGCGGCCCGGCGGGCGGCGGAGCAGGAGCGACAGCTGGCGGTAGGCGACGGCCTGCTTGGAGAGGTCATCATAGACGATAAGTGCGTGACCGCCGTTGTCGCGGAAGTACTCGCCCATCGCGACGCCGGTGTAGGGCGCGAGGAACTGAAGCGGAGCGGCATCGGTCGCAGTCGCAACGACAACCGTCGTGTACTCCATGGCGCCATGCTCGCGGAGCTTCTCAACGACCTGCGCAACCGTCGACTGCTTCTGGCCGATGGCCACATAGATGCAGTGAACAGGCTTCTCGGGCGTGTTCTCGTTCTTCTGGTTCAGGATGGCGTCGATCGCGACAGCGGTCTTGCCCGTCTGACGGTCACCGATGATGAGTTCGCGCTGCCCGCGGCCAATCGGAACGAGCGCGTCGATGGCCTTAAGGCCAGTCTGCATGGGCTCATGAACCGACTTACGGGCGATGATGCCAGGCGCCTTCACCTCGACGCGACGCGTGTGCGTCTGGTCGATCGGGCCGCGGCCGTCGATGGGCTGTCCGAGCGCGTTGACAACGCGGCCAACGAGTGCCGGACCGACGGGGACCTCAACGATGCGACCCGTCCGCTTGACCGTGTCGCCCTCTTTGATGTGGGTCGCGTTTCCGAGGAGCGCGATACCGACGTTGTCCTCTTCAAGGTTGAGCACCATGCCACGCGTGTCGCCCGGAAGGTCGACAAGCTCGCCGGCCATCACCTTCTCGAGTCCGTAGACGCGCGCGATACCGTCACCGACCGAGACGACCGTGCCGGTCTCCGACACCTCAATCCGGCTGTCGTAGTTCTCGATGCGCTTCTTGATGATGCGGCTGATCTCGTCGACGTTGATATCCATGTTTCCCTCAATGTGCGCGCGGAGCGCTGATCAAGTGTGAATCAAGCTGCAGTAAGAATGAGGCCGCGAAGTGCCTCAAGCTGAAGAAGGAGCGTCGAGTCGAGGATCTTGCCCTCGACCTGGATGCGGAGACCGCCCAGAAGGGTCGGATCGACGATGCTCTCTACGACCACCTTCTTGCCGGTGCTCTTCTGGAGGGCATCCTTGATGCGGGCAAGCTGCACCGCGCCGAGCTCGGTGGTCGAGAAGACCTGGGCACGCGCGCCACCGGTGTGAACATCAAGCTGCCGCTGAAACTCGCCGGCGATATCGCCGATGAGCGCCAGACGGCGGCGTTCGGCAAGAATGAGAAGGAAGTTCTTCGTGGTGACGGAGAGCTTCAAAGCGTCGGCCACATCCAAGACCACTGTGCGGCGCTCTTCTTCCCTGATCGTCGGATTGCCGAAGACCTGACGGAGATCGAACGAGCCATTGGCGAGCGCGCCGATCCGCTCCATCTCGCCGCGGGCCTGCTCGACCGTCCCCTGCGCGACGGCGATCTCAAGGAGCGCCTTGGCATAGGCGATGGCTGTGGATGACTTTGCCATGGTGACCTAGGCGAGAGAGGTGTGAGCGGAGCCGGACTGCTTCGAAAGCCGGTCGATGCCGGCATCGATGAGCCGGTGCTGAATCTCGGGGGTAAGGCCACGCGAGAGCTCTTCGCGCGCCTGAGCCATCGCAGCCTCCACCAGCCGATACCGATACTTCGCCTGGGCAGCGGCGGCCTCCTGCTCGAGCAGCTGCGCCGCATCGGTGACCATCTTGGCAGAGGTGACCTGCGCCGCGGCGACCACCTTGGCGGCGTCAGAAACCGCAGTGGCCTCCGAGTCATTCAGGATGCGGGCGCGAACGGCTTCGAGGCCTGCATGCTGCTCCTTGGCGGCACGAAGCGCCACTTCGGCCCGCTCCGCGGCTGCCTTTGCCTCTTCGATGGCGCTCGCAATCTTCGCCCTGCGACCAGCAAAGTGGGCCTTCAGCGGCGCAGCGCCAAACCGGACGATGAGCCAGACATAGACCGCGAAGTTCGCGATCGCAGCGCCAAGCTCAATCCAGTTCGGACCGGCGTGAGCCCCCCCGCCAGCGGCGAACGCAGGCGCAGCCACCAGAAGCAGAATGATAGCCAGCAGACCCGCCAACGAGCGGCTGCGACGATGCGTTCCTGAAGCCATCCCGCTCCTCATGACAGCAACCGCTGGGTGATGGAGACCGCCAGGGCCTTCGCCCGTACAGGCAGCTCCGACTCCGCCTTTGCCGCGTCTGCTGCGATGACCGCGCGGCGCGTTGCAAGGCTGTCTGCAACTTTGACGCGAGCGCCTTCAAGAAGGAGCGACTCTGTGGCATGGGCGGCGCCCAAAAGTTCGGCCCGCTTGAGGCCCGCTTGGCGGTGCGCCGAGGCAACGCCCTCCTCGTAGGCCTTGTTCAGCGACGCCGTCTCGGCGTTCAGCGACGCTGCAGCGTCAGCGACTCCGCTCGAAAGCGAGGCCCGGCGCTCCGCGACCCGCAGGTAGGGCTCGAACAGAAACTTCTGCAGAACCACAATCAGAACAAGGAAGAAGCCGAAGTTGATCAGCGCTGTCGGATCGAGATCCACCAGCCCCATCGGATGGACGGCGGGCACCGCTTGCACGCCCAGCGGCATCTGCGCCGCTTTCAGCAACACTTGTGGGTCCATTCGCTTCCTGCCCTCGTCGATCGCCCAACTGCAGCGGCACGACGACCGATGGAGGAGCGTTTTTCTTTGGAAAACAGCGTCTTGCAACAAGAGCCGTGCCCGAGGGCGCAACTCGGGGGCCGTTCTAGCCCGACTGCCTTGGTCCGTCAAGCAGCATGGAGCAGCCTTCTGCCCCCCACCCAATCGGCCCCCAAGGGTTGACAGCCCGCCCATCTTTGGGCCACAATGCTCTCTCCTTTCTGCTCAGGTTCAAGGAACCCGCCCCATGGCACGCGTTACTGTCGAGGACTGCCTCGTTCGCATTCCCAACCGGTTTGCCCTCATCCATCTCGCCACCAAGCGGGCTCTCCAGCTCAAGCGCAATGCTGAGCCCCTCGTCGAGACCGAAAACAAGGAGTGCGTCACCGCCCTCCGTGAGGTCGGCGAAGGCAAAATCACCTTCCAGGGCGATGTTGAGGAGATTGTCTCCGGCCGTTGGCGCAAGGAGCGCAAGCGGGCCCGTCGGAAGACGCGGTAGCCGCATGCTGGCACGCCCGTTGGCTCCCCTGGCACTGCGAGGTCCCAGCTGGGTCTTGGGCTGCCTCATCACTCTCATCCTGTTGGCAGTTGCAGCACCCGCTGCGACCCAGGAGCTCCCCACCTTCTTCTGGACCGCACGTGTCGGTGACGGCTGCAACACCAGCCGGGCCCGCGTGGAGTCGCTGCTCGGTGAGGTGCTCGAAAAGGCCCCCGACGCCCGCCACATCGTGGGGGTCAAGGGTATCGGAAGGGAGCTCGTCGAGCGCGGCTTCCCCCTGCCCGGCTGTCTTGCCGGCTTGTCCACCTGCGACTCACCCGCCGAAGCAGTGGTCGATGCGATGGCCGCCTCAACCCTCATCGACTTTACCGTCAGGGACGGCTGCCGGAGCGCAGAGGTAACCGTTGCAGACCCGGCCGGCGAGACCAAGGCCCCGCAAAATTTTGAAGGCAAAGACCTGCGCGAACTGCTCTTCACAATCGCCAACGAGCTCACCGGCTCCAAAGGTGAACTCACCATCACCAGCACCCCATCGGGCGCGACCGTCAGCGTCAATGGAGAGGCCCGGGGTGAGACCCCAACGCACCTCCTCCTCCCACTCGGCGCCTACAAGCTTCAGGTCTCCGCCGACGGCTACTTCTCCTTTGATACGAGCGCCGAGCTTCGCGCTGGCGATCGCCTCTCGCTCGATGCCGCCCTGGCGAGGAGCTATGCCGCCATCACAGTCTTCTCCGAGACGCAGGGCGCCTCCGTCTTTATCGATGAAGACCCCACGCCTCGCCCCGTGAACGAGCCGGTCCGCTTCGAGCCGGGCGACCGCAAGCTCACCGTTGCAGCCCCGGGCTTCAACCCGCTCATCGCCAACCTGCATGTTGTGGCTGGCGAAGAGCGCGACATGCGCGTGGTCCTCTTTGAGAGCGAAGCCACGCTCGACGCCCGGATGCGGGCCCAGCTGATGGCCTCACCGCTGCTCCTTCAGGTCCGCGCCGGTTATCTCGTCTCCTCCAGCGACTGGAATGGGAGCGAGAGCGGAGACGGTCGGACACTCGACTGCCCCACCAAGAATTCGGAGACGGGCTGCACAGATGGCGGCGTCTCGCACGGCTTTGAGCTTGCCATCGAACCGCTGTTCACCTGGCGGAACTGGGAGCTGCTGCCGCTCGGCGGCTCCGTGGCCTTCGCTGGGGCCCCAGCCGACATCGACGCCTTCGACCTCAAGACCGAAACCCTCTCGGGTGTCGACCCGACCGAGACCAGCTCGTGGCGCATCCGCTTCCTGCAGGGCGGCTACCGGCGCCTGCTCAACCGCTACTGGGAGCCACACGTGCTGGGCGGCTTCGCCTTCGGTCGCAACGCCGTCCTCGTCGGCTCCATCTCCGACACCAAGAATGTGGAGTTCGTCAACGATGCCTTCGCACTCGAAGTCCGCGGCGGTACCCGGTTCCACTTCAACTCGCTGGTCTATGCGACAGGCGATCTGATGCTCGCGAGCAACCTCTCGCAGGGCGGTCAGCCCTGGTTCGGGATGACCGTCGGCGTCGGCATCAACCTCCCCGACCAGACCGGCCTGACCTCCTGGCTCAACCGCCTGCTTCCGAGCAGTGCGACCGAGGACAAAGAGTCCACCAGCCCCCCGTTGGATCTCTGATGCGGAACCCCACTTCGACACTCTTCGCACTGGCGCTCTTCGGGCTGCTCGCGCTTCCCATGGCTGCATCGGCACAGGTTGGACCCGACGAGGCCAACCCCTTTCAGCGGGGCCGTGAGCTCTACAACTCCGAACAGTATGAGCAGGCGATCCCCTACCTCGTTGAGGCTGCGCAGCGGGAGCCCTCCCGCGGGGATCTCTACGTGGCGATCGCGCGAAGCGCCCACTGGGCCAACAACTTCGAGCTCGCGGTCTTCTACTACGACCTCTACCTCGGCAAGTTTGCCGACCGCGCCGAGCTGACCGCCCCGCCGCGCGACCGAAAAGGGAAGATCTCGGAAGAGCGAGACTCCGCGAACAAGGGCCGCAAGAATCCTGCAGCTTCTGTCAAAGGACCGGAGGCGCAGGAGACGATCCGCACAGCGCTGCTCGCCAAGCTGGAGGATGGGGTTGCACTTACGACCTCCGGCGGCGGCGCCCACGCACTCTTTCAGTCGCTTCTCCGTGCCGGCTTTGCCCGCCCCGAGATCACCGATCTGCGCAACAAGGTTCGGGCTGCGCTCTTGGCAGAGGCGTTGCTCTTTGCTCCGGCAAAGGCCCGCTCCATGCCTGCTCTTTCGCTGCAGGAGTGGCAGACCCAAAAGGAGCGCCTCACGCTCTGGCAGGAGCTGGGTGCCAAGACCACCGCGGCGCCGCGGGAGGGAGACGCCAAGCGGGTCTCTGCCGCACTCGATACCGCGGAGGGGCAGTCGGCCTACCTCAACGAGGACTACGAGCGGGCCTTCGGCGCCTTCAAGCGGGCCCATGCCCGCGACGAGAGCTACCTGCCGGCAACCTTCGGCCTGCTGAACGCCCTCTATCGCCACTCGAGCGGCATTGCCGGCTGGGAGAAGGTACTCGAAGACGCAAAGAAGAGCGTCGGTTCAGACGCTGCGCTGGGCGCCTTCCTGCCTGTCTACCGGGCAGCCTTTCTGAGCCGCGCCGGCGAACGCGACAAGGCTGCTGCGATGCTCGGCGAGGTGCTCGGCATCGCGGCCGAGCGCTAGGGCTCGGAGCGGGTCAGATACTCGGTAAGGAGCGCGACGCCGAAGCCGGTGCCGCCCTTGTTGATATACTCCCACTCGCGCTCTGCCATCGCAGGGCCCGCGAGGTCGATGTGGGCCCACTTGGTGGTGCCGACGAAGCGCTTGAGGAAGAGCGCCGCGCTGATGGCGCCGCCCCAGCGGGGACCCACGTTCTTGAGGTCGGCGACATCCGACTTGAGCGCCTCTTCGAGCCGCTCGGCAAGCGGAAGGCGCCAAAGGGCCTCGTCGGCGCCATCGGCCGCGGCCAGCAGTTCGTCGGCGAAGGCGTTCGTATTGGAGAAGAGGCCGGCTGTCTCGAGACCAAGCGCCACGACGCAGGCGCCCGTGAGCGTAGCGAGGTCGATGATGACGTCCGGCTCAAAGCTGCGCGCGTAGGCGAGCGCGTCGGCCAGGATGAGGCGCCCCTCGGCATCGGTGTTGAGGATCTCGACGGTCTGACCGTCGTAGGAGGTGAAGACCTCGTTGAGGCGGTAGGCGTTGCCGCTCACCATGTTCTCGACGGAGGGGACGATGAAGTGGACCTCGATGCCCTTCGGCCGGAGGCGGCCGATGGCCTCCGCGGTACCAAGCACGGCAGCAGCGCCGCCCATGTCGAGGTGCATGCCGACGATGGAGTCGCCCGGCTTGAGCGAGTAGCCGCCGGAGTCGAAGGTGACGCCCTTGCCGACGAGGGCGATGCGGCGCTCGATGGGTCCCTCGCCGCGGTAGGTGAGATGGATGAGCCGCGAGGGCTCGTCCGAGCCGCGACCCACCGCCAGGATGAGCCGAAACCCTTCGAGTTCGAGCTCGTGGTCGCCCTTGATGACGGCCTCAAAACCGTAGCGTGCGGCGATCTCCTCTGCCTTCTCGCCGAGCCAGCGCGGCGTGCACTTTCCGGGGTGCTCGTTGGCGAGGTCACGGGCGAAGACAATGCTCTCGGCGAGCTCTCTGCCGAGGATGAGATGGGCTGCCGCCGACTCGGAGGCGATGATGCTGAAGAGGCTCGGTTCGGCCGGCTTGGCAGCGGTGCCGGTGCGGTGATTGAGGAACTGGTAGCTGGTGAGGATCGCGCCCTCGGTGGCAAATCGGGCCGACTCACCGTCTGTTCCGACGAGCGCGGCGTGCTTGGCCTTGAGCTCTCGTGCGACCTTCACAACCTTGCTGCCGACGCGGCGAAAGGTCTTTGCGGGCGAGTCGGAGCCAGCACCGACAAGGGCGACCCATGGAGCGTCGTCGCCGCCGCTCACAGCTACGGAGCTACCGAGGCTGCCATCAAACTCAACCCGCTTCGCCTCTGCGACCAGCCGCGCCGAGGTCTCGGCCGAGAAGGGGAGCGCGAGCGCGGCGTCGAAGGGCTTGGCCACTGCGACCGCGACGAGGTCGGCGTTCTGTTCGGAGAGCGCAGTAAAGTGCTGGAGGGTCAGGATAGCCATGTGAGTAACCTCAGAGTTGGGATGGCGCGTTTGTAGTGAGAGAGCAGGCGGCAGATCAAGGCGGAATCAGCGGCGCGGCGCCTCAAGCGAGGGCGCGGGGAGGAGCCAGCCGGCGGCGTGGCCATCGGTGAGAAAGGCCTCGAGCGCGGCG
>JBIIFW010000068.1:0-10014 GCA_044236985.1 Bradymonadia bacterium
CATCGCGCAGGTCGGTGATGCCCTCGACAACCTTCTCACGCACGAGCTCGGCGAAGCGCTCAAGGAGCCGCGCCTTGTTCACCTGGAAGGGGAGCTCGGTGACGATGATGGAGTCTTTGCCGGTGCGCTCGTCGGTCTCGATGTCGGCCTTGGCGCGGATGCGGATGGAGCCCTTGCCGGTCTCGTAGGCCTGTCGGATGCCGTCGGTGCCGTAGATGAAGCCGGCGGTCGGGAAGTCGGGGCCGGTGACAAACTGCATGAGGCCGTCGAGGCCGATCTCGGGGTCGTCGATGACCGCGATGGTGGCGCGGAGCACCTCAGCGAGGTTGTGCGGCGGGATGCGGGTGGCCATGCCGACCGCGATGCCCTCCGAGCCGTTGACGATGAGGTTGGGGAAGCGGGCCGGAAGGACCGTGGGCTCCTGCTCGGCGCCGTCGTAGTTGTCGCGGAAGTCGACGGTGTCCTTCTCGATGTCGTTCATGAGCTCGCCGCAGATGCGAGCCATGCGGACTTCGGTGTAACGCATGGCGGCCGGCGGGTCGCCGTCCACGGAGCCGAAGTTGCCCTGGCCGTCGATCAGCGGCACCCGCATCGAGAAGTCCTGCGCCATACGAACGAGGGCGTCATAGACCGCCTGGTCGCCGTGCGGGTGATACTTACCGATGACGTCGCCGACGATTCGGGCCGACTTCTTGTAGGCGCGGTTCCAGGTGTTGGACTGCTCGTGCATCGAGAAGAGGATGCGACGGTGGACGGGCTTGAGGCCGTCGCGGACATCGGGGAGCGCGCGGCCGATGATGACCGACATCGCGTAGTTCAGATAGGAGGTGCGCATCTCGTCTTCGATGCGAACAGGGAGCAGTGTGCCGATGTCGGTGTTAGGAGGCTGTGGGCCACTGCCCTGGTTCTCGCCGGCCATGTCGGTTCCGTATGAAGGGGGTTGTCGCGGCTTGTAGATCTGCTGCGACGGCGCAGCATAGGCCGCCAGATCGGAAGTTTCAACGCGCGCGTGCTACGCACACGCGTGCGAGCGGCCACGGGTTGATTTTTGACCTAGGGGGTGGTGCACCCTAGCCAACAGGGAGGGATCTTTTGGAGGATGCAATGAGATGGGAGACGGGGCGCGCTGCGTTCAGTTGGTCAGGTCGATGGGGCGCGGGCGTTGCCGTAGCGGGAGGGCTCGTTCTTGCCATGGCTGCGCCGGCCCTGGCGCTGGAGCCGCCGCAGGTGGCGACGATGACCGCGCAGAGCGTGCGGCCCGCCGGCGTGGGCGGCGCCTTCGTCGCCGGCGCTGCGGGCAACGGGGCCCTTCGCAGCAACGCGGGTGGGCTCGCCGCGGTCCACCTCTACGCGCTCGAGGCGACCTATGGGCGTGCTACCGAGGCTGGGCCGTCGGCTTGGGGTGTCTCCATCGTCGATTCCAAGACCAACCCCGCCCTCGCCGGCGGCATCAGCTATTCGCGGGGCTCGGTGGGCGGCGACACCACCGAAAAGCAGGATGACTACGCCTCGCAGCAGCTCCGGCTAGGCCTCGGCCTGCCGCTGGTGGAGGGGGCGCTCACGCTCGGTGCGACGGGGAGCTACACCACGCTCACCACCCCGAAGACATCGGATGATCAGCCTGGTTCCGACCTCTCGTCAATCAGCGTCGATGCCGGCCTACACGGCGTGCTGGGCAAGGTGGTGCTGATTGGTCTGACGGGTCGCAATCTTGTGGAGAGTGAGTCGATGGGGCTCAAGCGCGAGGTGGCAGCGGGCCTTGGGCTGATGTTCGGGCCGCTGCTGGTGAGCGGTGCCTGGGAGGGGCGACCGGAGCAGGGCGCCGACGGTGCGATGGCGAGCGGCTACGCCGCCGGCCTGGAGTTCAGCGTCGAGACCGTGCCGCTGCGGGTTGGCTTCCGGCAGGAGCCGGTAGGCGGCCGTCAGATGGTCACAGGGGGCATCGGCTGGCGCAGCAGAGAGTCGGGGCTCGACCTAGCCTTCGAGCAGCCGCTCGAGAAGGGCGCAGTCTCGAGCGTCTCGGTGTCGATGTCGATCTACCTCTGAGCCTCGCTCAGGGCTTGGGAATCGGCTTGAGATAGGCCTTGCCGTCCTTGACGACCACGTCGAAGCCGACCTCCTTGCCGGGGTGCTTCTCACGCAGCGCCTCGGCCTGCCTTGCCATGCTCTGGCGGAGCGAGTCGAAGCTGACGAGGCCTGCGCTGTCGCCAACCGAACGCTTGGCTGCGACCCACTTTTCGTAGACCTGTCGGTCGCGGATCTCCTCCGGCGACTGTCGGATGGGCGCGCCGACGGCAGGGCGGTCGGCACCGCCGAGGCGTGCGCGGAGCGCCTTGAGCGCCTCGGCCTTTCGAGCGACCTCTTCGGCCGACATGCCGCGGAGTGCTTCGGGCGGCGCCGCCTTGGGCAGCCGCGCAGCCTCTTCGCCGAAGGCCTCGCGCATGAAGTCGAGCGCGGCCTGCCCCTCCGCGGTCACGGCGGGTGCGGGGGCGCTGTAGGTGGGGGCATCGCCCCGGTTGTTGGCGTCGTCTGGTGCCATTGCTCCTCGCGCGGTTCGGGCCGGTGCGCCGGCGGGTTGTCTGCTTTCGGCCAGGAGCTCCGCCCGGCGCTTGCTCTCGGCCTCGTTGGCTGCCTCGTCGCCCAGTTTTTCGCGGATGACGCGGAGCTCGGCGAGGTCGTGTGCGGAGAGTTCACCGTGTTCCGTCCGCACCTGCTCTCGCCGCTGCACGCGCTGCACATGGCGTTTGTAGGTGCCCTCCTCAATCTCGCGCTGGGTGCGCGCCCAGTAGGCCTTGTAGGAGCTGAACTTCTGCACGAGCGACTGATACTTGAACTTGGAGGCAGCGCTGCGGATGCGCTCCTGGCCCAGTCTGTGGAAGCCGATGACCACATCCTTCTGGAGGGTGTAGGGAGCCATCTTCTCGACGCCGAGGAAGAACTGCTCGTAGATCACGCGGAGCCGGTCGAGCTTCTTGGAGAGGAGCTCTAGTTCGGCCTCGAGAGCCTCGGGCGTGAGGTCTGATTCGAGTTTGCTGGCCATCATCCATCCGTAGGTAGTGAGGTGATGTGTAGCGTGGAGGCGGGCGCAGATGCAAACATCGGGATGCGACCGGCCTTGTCAGGGTTGCACGGAGGCGGTTAGGGGGCCAGACTTGCTCGTGGAGGGCCGATGCCGACCGCCAACCATATCTTCTACATTCCGCTGATGCTCGCGGTTGGTTTCGCCGCGGGTGCGGCATGGGGTCGCAGCGCGCTCCGGGCAGAGCTGGCGCTCGCGGAGCGTCGCAAGCGGCGCGAGGCCGCGATTGCGCGAGGCGAATCGCCCGAGAGCGAAGCGCGTTAGGGCTCGAAGTCCTCGAGGTCCTCGAGCTCTTTGAACCCCTCAAACTCCGCCGGTCCTTCGTCTTCGAAGTCGACCTGCGTGGTCTCTTCCGTGAGGAGGAGCTCGGCGGGGATCTCGATCTCGGGGACCGTGAAGTGAGCCCGGTCGGGTGCCGGCGTGGTCTCCCAGAGCGCGCCCATGGCGTCGACGATGCCGCGGAGGCCTGCGCGCGTCGCGGAAGAGAAGGCAAAGAAGCGGTGGCCGAGGGCCTCGAAGTGGGCGCGAATCTCGGGCTCTCGTGCCGCAACGTGGGGCAGGTCCATCTTGCCGAGCGCGACAATCTGTGGCCGGACCGCGAGCGAGGGCGAGAACTTGGCGATCTCGTTCATGAGGGTTTCGAAGTCGGCGATGGGATCGCGACCTGTCTCATCGAGGAGCTCGGGGTCGATGACCTCGATGACATGGCAGAGGGCTCTGCAGCGCTCCACATGGCGGAGGAACTGGATGCCGAGGCCGCGCCCATCGGCGGCGCCTTCGATGATGCCCGGGATGTCGGCGACGACGAAGGAGGCCTCTTCGTGGAACCGGACGAGGCCGAGGTTGGGTACGAGGGTGGTGAAATGGTAGTCGGCGATCTTGGGTCGCGCGTTGGAGATGACCGAGATGAGCGTGGACTTGCCGACGCTGGGGAAGCCGATGATGCCGATGTCGGCCAAGAGCTTGATCTCGAGCTGGATGAGGCGGGTGACTCCGGGCTCACCGGGCTGACAGAAGTGTGGCGCCTGGTTGACGCTGTTCTTGAAGAAGGTGTTGCCCTTTCCGCCGCGTCCGCCCTTGGCGACGACATAGCGTGCGCCGATGGTGGCAAGGTCGGTGATCAGCTCTTCGGTCTCGGCGTCTCGGACGATGGTACCGACAGGGAGGCGGATCACAAGGTCTTCGCCGTTGGAGCCGTCCTGGTTCTTGGGCCGGCCCGGGTCGCCATGCTGTGCGGCCATGTGGCGCTTGAAGCGGAAGTCCAGCAGCGAGCCGATGTTGGCGTCGGCGACGAGGATGACGCTGCCGCCATCGCCACCGTTGCCGCCTGCGGGGCCACCCTTGGGGACATAGGTTTCGCGTCGGAAGGCGACGGCGCCCTTACCGCCATTTCCGGCGGAGGTACGAATGGTGACGCAATCGACGAAGCGCATCGTGGTGAGAGCCAGAAGAGGGGGTGCAAAACGAACGAAGGGCGACTGGTAAAGACCAGCCGCCCTGCGACAGCGGAGCGCTTGTTAGGCCTCGGCGGGGATGATGCTGACGGAGCGCCTTCCGCCGGTACCGACGGAGAAGAAGACCACGCCGTCGACGAGGGCAAAGAGGGTGAAGTCACGCCCCATGCCCATGTTGTTCCCGGGGTGGAACTTGGTGCCAACCTGGCGAACGATGATGTTGCCAGCGCGGACGACCTGACCGCCAAACCGCTTTACGCCGCGGCGTTGACCGCCGGAATCGCGACCGTTGCGCGATGAACCTTGACCTTTTTTATGTGCCATGACGAGCTCCGGAGCGGCAGATCAACCAGCGATGCTGGTGATACGGATGCGGGTGAAATACTGACGGTGACCGCGCCGACGCTGGCTGTTCTTGCGGCGACGGATCTTGAAGATGATGACCTTCTTGGCGCGGGCCTGAGCGACAACGGTCGCCGAGACGGTAGCGCCGGCGACGGTCGGCTTGCCGAGCTTGATGGCGGCGCCATCACCGAGTGCGAGCACCTCGGTGAAAACGACGGTCTCGCCGAGGGGGCGGGGGTTCTGGTTGTCGTCGAGCAGCCGCTCAATGTTGAGGGAGTCTCCCTCTCTGACGCGATACTGCTTGCCACCGGTACGAATGATTGCGTGCATCTGTTCCTCGAGTGCAGTGCGGGGGAAGTGAATTCGCTTGACCCGCAAGCCACAAATCTCACGCTTGCCGGGATGGCGAGCGGGAGGCGGGCTCTAGCGCAAGCAGTGGCGAGCGTCAAGGCGTCGGCGGGCCACCGCGGATCCTTCCGGAGGTTGCTTCACGGCAGAAAGTTACCGAATCCGTTGACGGGGAGGCCCGAAGGTGCTTGCTCGCGCGGCACATTGCGGAGCAGCGGACGACCTCCGTTCTCTCCCCCGGACTTAGCCCTGAGGATCCCCATGTCGAAGCCCCCGATTCGTGTTGCCGTCACCGGCGCTGCTGGCCAGATCGCCTACAGTCTGCTCTTCCGCATCGCTTCCGGCGACCTGCTCGGCAAGGACCAGCCGGTCATCCTCCACCTCATCGACCTGCCGCCCTTCCTGGATGCGGCGCGCGGCGTTGTCATGGAGATCGAGGACTGCGCCTTCGCCACCTATGCCGGTAGCGTGGTCACGGCCGATGCGGCCGAGGGCTTCGGCGATGTGAATGTGTCGCTCCTTGTTGGCGCCAAGCCGCGCGGTCCGGGCATGGAGCGGGCCGACTTGCTCAAGGACAACGGCAAGATCTTCATCGAGCAGGGCGACGCCATCGACCAGAACGCCCACCCCGACGTGAAGGTGCTCGTGGTCGGCAACCCCTGCAACACCAACTGCCTCATCGCGGCGTCGCGGGCCAAGCGGACCAATCCGCGTAACTACACCGCCATGACCCGCCTCGACCAGAACCGGGCCGTCGGCCAGCTCGCCAACCGGGCCGGCGCCATGCCCGGCGATGTGAAGAACATCGCCATCTGGGGCAACCACTCCCCGACCATGTTCCCCAACTTCTACGAGGCCACCATCGGCGGGAAGGCGGTGACCGAGGTCATCACCGACGAGGCATGGCTCAAGGGCGACTTCATCAGCCGCGTGCAGAAGCGTGGCGCAGAGGTCATCAACGCCCGCGGCAAGTCGTCGGCGGCCTCTGCTGCCAACGCGGCCATCGACCACATCTACTCGTGGGCCACGGGCTCGGTGCCCGGGGACTACACCTCGATGGCGGTCGTCTCGGACGGCTCCTACGGCATCCCCGAGGGCCTCGTCTTCTCCTACCCCGTGAAGATCACCGCGCCCTGGCAGTATGAGATCGTGCAGGGCCAGCAGCTCAACGAGCATGCGCAGGCGGCCATCAAGGTGACGACCGACGAGCTCCTCGGCGAGCGCGATGCCGTCAAAGAGATGATCGCCGGCTAGAGCGCGGCGACGGCCCGGGCGAGTTCATACTCGTCGCCGCCGATGGCACCGACAGTGGGCCCGAGGTGGCGGTTCCAGAGATGGAGCGCAGCCTGCAGGGCCCACGGCTGTTTTTGGCCCTCGGCGCTGTGTTCGCCGAGGCGTGCGAGCTCCGCCGCATACCAGAGGGCGGCGAGCGGGACGGAGAGCCGCTTGATGGCCAGGGTGGCCCTGTCGTGGGGAAGGGCGCGGGTTGCGTCGAGGCGCGCCGCAAGGTCTGCGATGGCGGCCGGGGCAGCCTCGGCGAGCGGCCGGGCGAGGTCGCTCGAGAGGGCGGTAAAGCGGGCGCCGACATGGGCGAAGAAGGCGTCGTCGATTCGGCCGCGGTGAAGGTCGCGGGCGATCTGGGCGCAGAGGACGTTGGGCGTGCCCTCCCAGTTCTCGCAGACAATCATGTCGCGGTGGAGACGGGGGAGGATGGAGAAGCTCTCGATGGCGCCGTTGCCGCCGAGGGTCTCGATGCCGCGCAGGGTGGTCTCGACGGCGAGGCGGGCGGTCACCACCTTGTTGAGGTTGGTGGCGAAGCGGACGAAGGCCTGCTCCTCGGCTGTGGCGGTGCCGCGCATGGCGCGCTCGGCGGCAGGGGCGAGGGAGAGCGTCGCGACGAGTGAGGCTGCGGCATCGGAGCGCATCGCGGCGACCAGGTCGATGACCGAGGCGTAGTCGGCGATGGGGCCACCGAAGGCGCGGCGGTGGCGGGCATAGGAGGCTGCGACCGAGGCTGCGCGGAGGGCTGCACCGGTGACGGCGATGGCGTTGTAGATGCGCGAGAGGTTGATGACGTAGCGCATGACGGTCTTGAAGCCGTCGCGGAGCGGACCGACGCTGTGGGCAATGGCGCCCTGAAAGTCGATCTCGCCGCTCGGCATGGAGCGGGTGCCGAGTTTGTCTTTGAGGCGGCGGATGACGAAATGGTTGGGCGCGCCGCTGGGCAGGCTCTTGGCGACGAGGAAGAGGCCGAGTCCGGCGGTTCCTTCGGGGCCGTCGGGGTAGCGTGCGGTCATGAGGATGAGGTCGGCGCCTGCGTTGCTGCAGAACCACTTCTCGCCGTGGATGGCGAAGCTGCCGTCCGCGAGTGGCAGGGCGCGGGTATCGCCGGCGCCGACGTCGCTGCCGCCTTGGATCTCGGTGAGGAACTGGGCGCCGTCGAGGCGGGTCTTGTAGGAGCGGGAGAGCAGGCCGGGGAGGTAGGCGGCGCGGAGCTCGGGCGAGCCGACGGCGGAGAGCGAGGAGATGATGCCGGCGGTGCAGGCGACGGGGCAGTTGTGGGCCGCCTCGCCGCACATGGAGGAGAGGGTGAAGAGTGCGAGGCTGCGGAGCAGGCCACCTTCGTGGGCAAGTTCGCCCATGAGCCCCGACTCGTAGATGACGCGGCCGGCATCGTGGTAGCTGGGGTGGTTCTCGATCTCTTCGGTGCGGTTGCCGATGGCGTCGTAGCGCTCGAGGCGGGGGAGGTTCCATGGCCGGTTGTTGATGGTCGCGGCCTGGTCGAGTTCGGTCGCGCAGGCGGCGCCGTGGGTGTCGAGGCGGGCAGAGAAATCGGGGGTCAGGCTCTCCGGCGCGACGAGCGCGAGCGTCTGGGCGAGGAGTGGCTCGGCGCGAAAGAAGTTGTCGGGCTGTGCGGCCTTCCAGGCGGCGAGGTCGGCGCGTCCGGCGGTGATGCGTGAGGTGGCCTGGGTCATGTGGCAGCCTGAGCGGTGGCGCGGGGTGTGACGCGGAGCGGGACGCCGTGGCGGGGCCGGAGCGTGACGAGCGGGTCGAGGTGAAGGGGGGCGCTGGAGACGGGCGCGAAGTGGAGGCGCGGGAGCAGGGTGGCGAGCATGGCCTGCAGTTCGAAGAGGGCGAAGTGCTTTCCGATGCACATGCGGGGCCCGAGGCCGAAGGGAAGGAAGGCCATGCGGTGGCGGCCTGCGCTGTTGGCGGGCAGGAAGCGGTCGGGGTCGTACCGGTCGGGGTCGGGCCAGTGCTCCTCGTTGCGGTGGGTGGCCCAGATGGAGAGCATAACCATGTCGCCTGGTGCGACACGGTGGCCGTCGAAGTGGTCCTCTTCGAGTGCGGTGCGCTCGACCGACCAGGCGGGCGGGAATAGGCGCATCGATTCGTCGATGATGCGTCGCACGAGGTCGAGCTGGGGCAGGTGGTCGAAGGTGAGCGGCCCGGCTCCGACCACCGTTTGAATCTCGGCGACGGCGCGCTCCTGCCAGACCGGGTTGCGTGCTAGGAGGTCGAGGGTGAAGGCGAGCCCGTTGGCGGTGGTCTCGTGGCCCGCCGCGAGGAAGGTGAGGACCTCGTCGCGGAGCTGGGTGCGCGACATGCGCTCGCCGCTCTCCGGGTCGGTGGCAGCCATGAAGAGGGAGATGAGGTCGTTGCCGGCAAAGCCGGTCCGCTCGGCCTCGGTGACCATGCGCTCGACGAGTGCGTTCATGCTGCTCCGTGCGCGTCGGGCGCGCCGGTTGGCGGGGAGCGGCAGGTCGTGGAGCAGCGGAATGGGGATGCGGATGCGGTCGACCGCATGTTTGATCATCTGCTCAAGGTGCTCGCCGATGCTGGCGGTCTGGTCTGCGATAGCGGTGGAGAAGATGGTCTCGCAGAGGACGAGGAGGGCGAGCGCGTTGGCCTCGCGGTGGAGGTCTACGGTGGCTGGCGTTCCGGCGAGGCGCTCGGCGAGTGCGGCGGTGTGGCGGACAGCAACAGGGAGCATCTCGCGCAGTCGGTCGCGCCCGAAGGCGGGGGTGGCGATGCGCCGCTGGCGGCGCCAGAGCTCTCCCTCCGCGGTGAGCATGCCATCGCCGAGCGCCCAGCGGAGCGACTCGTAGGTGTCGGCCTTGCGGTAGCTGCGGTGTCGCTCGACGAGGAGCTGTTCTGCGTGGTCGGGGGAGGTGATGAGCCAGGCGACCACGGCCTGTGCCGGCGTTCGAATCCAGTAGCGCACGACACGGCCATGCTGCTTTCGGGCGCGGATTGCCTCGGCGAGTGGGTTGAAGGCGTAGCGCGACAGGTTTCCGATGAGCGGGAAGGGGCGTGGTTCGATGGCCTTCCAGTGTGTGGGTTTCATGCGCGCGACGCTCCTGCAGCGGCAGAGGTAGGGGCGTTGTGTAGCGTTGGATGCAGTGCGTTGCACGCGGCGAGTTTTGTGGCTTGACCGACCGATCTCAGTCGCCCATGCTCCGCCTGTGAACGTGTGCTCCTGACGGAGGTTCGCGCGATCCTGCTTTGGAGTTGCCCCTTGTCTCGGATGTCTCAGCTCGACAGCCTCCTTCGTGCCTCGTTTTCGCCGCTCCACTTGGAGGTACGGGACGAGTCCGATGGACATGCAGTGCCGCGCGGAAGCGAGAGCCACGCGCGGGTTCTGGTGGTGTGGAGCGGGTTTTCGGGGCAGCGGCTGCTGGCGCGTCACCGGATGGTGAACGAGGCAGCGGCGGAGGTACTGGCGGGCGGCCTGCACGCGCTGGCGGTGGAGGCGTTGACGCCTGAGGAGTGGCAGGCGCGCGGCGG
>JBIIFW010000423.1:0-2649 GCA_044236985.1 Bradymonadia bacterium
CATGGGTGCGACGCGTTGGAGCATGGTTCGGGGCGTGGTGCTTCCGATGGCGGCTCCGGGGATGATCACCGGGTCGATTCTTGCGCTCTCTCGGGCGTTCGGTGAGTCGGCGCCCCTCATCCTGGTTGGTGCTGCGACCTTCATCACCTTCCTGCCGGATGGGGTTTTCTCGGAATACAGCACCCTGCCGATCCAGATCTTCAATTGGGTGTCGCGTCCGCAGGAGGCCTTCAAGGCAAATGCGGCGGCGGGCATCGTTGTGTTGCTTGCAGCGGTGCTTTGTCTGAACGCGGTCGCTGTGCTGCTGCGTCACCGCCTTCAGCGTCGATGGAACTAGGAGCGAGCCATGGCAAGCATTGATGGAGAGGGTGCGGGAGCGCTGGGGATGGCTTCGGGAGCGGTGCTGAGCGGGCTTCCTTCGGGCTTGGATGGCACCTCGATCGAGGCGCAGGGCGTGGATGCCTTCTACGGCAGCAAGCAGGTGCTTCGGCAGGTTTCGATGAAGATTCGTGGTGGCTCCGTGACGGCGATCATCGGGCCGTCGGGGTGCGGGAAGTCAACCTTCATCCGCTGCCTCAACCGGATGCATGAGCTCGGAGCCGGAGCCCGCGTGACAGGGCGCATCGCGCTCGACGGCCAGGACATCTACGCGCCGGAGGTGGACCCCGCGCTGCTGCGCCGGCGGGTCGGGATGGTCTTTCAGAAGGCAAATCCGTTTCCGACGATGACCATCCGCGAGAATGTGCTCTCGGGGCTGGCGATGACAGGCCGGCTTCCGCGCGGTCAGGCCGACGAGGTGTTGGAGAGGTCGCTGCGGGCCGCTGCGCTCTGGGACGAGGTGAAGGACAAACTGAAGGAGCCCGGGATGAGCCTCTCTGGAGGTCAGCAGCAGCGGCTCTGCATCGCGCGAGCGCTGGCGGTGGAGCCTGACGTGCTCCTGATGGATGAGCCATGCTCGGCGCTCGACCCGATTGCGACGGCGCGCATCGAGGAGCTGATACACACGCTGGCTGGGAAGTTCACCATCGTGATTGTGACGCATAACATGCAGCAGGCGGCCCGCGTGTCGCACGAGACGGCCTTCTTTCTGATGGGTGAACTGGTGGAGTTGGCACCCACCAACCGCTTGTTTACATCGCCAAGAGACAGCCGTACCGAGGACTACATCACCGGCAAGTTCGGGTAGGAGAAGGGGTGATGCAGCGACGACACACAGACAGCGCATTCGAGGCCGAACTGAGCGAGCTGTGCGAGCGGCTGGTGCTGATGGCGGAGCGTGCTGCGGTGATGGTGGAGACGGCGGTGTCTGCGCTCGTTGCGCGGGATACGGTCATGGCGCGCCAGACGCTGGCGCTGGATGCCCGGGTGAATCGAGACGAGTTGGAGCTCGATGAGATGTGTCTGCTGCTGCTTGCGAAGCGACAGCCGATGGCGTCGGACCTGCGCCTGATCGCGGTGGTGCTGAAGCTGGTGACAGACATCGAGCGGATTGCCGACTTGGCAAAGAATGTTGCGGAGCGGGCGCTGGATTTGAATGCGGAGCCGCCTGTGCGCGAGATGGAGGATGTTGCGCAGATGAGCGCGCTGGTGCTGGAGATTTATCGGGAATCGATCGAGGCGTTTGCGACGCTCGATGTGACGAAGGCGCGGACGGTTATCGAGCGCGATGACGAGATTGACGAGGCCTATCACACGCTGTTCCGGAGCATGTTGCTGCAGATGGTATCGGATGCGGCGACGGTAGAGCGCGGCATCCATGTGCAGTCGGTCGCGAAGTACCTGGAGCGGATTGGAGATCACGCGACGAACCTCGCGGAGCATGTCATCTTTGTGGCCGAGGGGCGTGATGTGCGGCACCGTGGTCTGGCGAGCCAGGAGGGCGGCTCCGATGGTGAGTAACCCGCCGGTGGAGCCGCCGAAGTATTGGTTTCGGGCGAAGCGATACGGTTGGGGTTGGGGACTTCCGCTCTGCTGGCAGGGCTGGGTGGTGATGGGCGTCTGGCTCGCAGTGCTGGTTCCGCTGGTGATCCTGCTGGAGGAGCCTGCGCGCGGGACCGCGGTGCTGTTGGAGTCTGTTGTGCTGGTAGCGGTCTGCTGGTGGAAGGGCGAGCCCGCCCGGTGGCGGTGGGGCAGCAAGTAGGCTGACGGGCAAATCTGCGGAGGGGGTAGGACAGGAATGGCTGTCGGCGGATTGCGCGTTGGCGTTTCTGTTTGCGGGGGCGGCAACCGTGTGCAACCTTGCGCCGGCGGTCGGGCTCTTGGAGCCGGTCGCGGGGGCGCGTTCTGTTGAGGGGTTTCATGGGTATTGAGATCAAGGTTGCGACGCGGCTGGAGCCGCTTCTGGATGCGCTTGCGCAGGACCTGTCGAAGCTCCGCGGGAAGAATCCGCTGGTGCAGCCGCTCGTGGTGGCAGGCACGCGGGGGATGGAGCGCTGGGTGAAGGAGAGCATCGCGCGGTCGACGGGGTCGGTGGCGCATGTGGAGATGGTCTTCCCCGAGAAGCTGATGCAGATGATTGACCTGCCGAAGGGTGGGCTCGACGGTGCAACCGGAGCTAAGCGTGCGACCTGGAAGCGAGAGCGGCTCCGTTGGGAGGTGCTGCAGGAGCTCTGCTCGCCGGGCGCGGAGCAAGACTACGCAGCGCTGCTC
>JBIIFW010000092.1:0-8504 GCA_044236985.1 Bradymonadia bacterium
GCGGATTCTTCGAGTCTGACTACCGCAACGGCATCTACTACCGGACCAATCCCCACCCCGAGACCGGCCTCTATCTCGCTGCCGACGATCTCCAGCAGGTGGCCATCAAGATCTTCGCCCACGGCGTCGTGAAGAGCGAACGCGCCTACCTCGACCGGCTGCTCATCTGCGTTCGGCCCTGGCGCGCCTACGCGGCTTCGCTGCAGCGGCTGCGCGATCTCGAAGCCGCCAGCGCGCGAGACCCTGAGGCGAAGCGGGCCCGAGAGCCAAACCTGCCGCCACCCCTCGGCTGGTGGGAAGAGCACCTCGTTCTCATGCGAGACGTCCACGCCCGTAGCCTCGATGCCCGCTGGGTGGGCTACGACGAGGTGCTGGCAGACCCTTCCGGCCACCTGCCCGGCATCTTCGCCTGGCTCGGCACGGGCGACGCAGGCGCTGCCGTCGCCGCCATCGAACCCGAGCTGCGAACACAGCGTCCCGCCGCGCTCGGCGACTTTGGTCTCCCCGCAGCTACTGTCGCGGCGCTCGACGGGCTCGAGGCTGCGCTGTTGAACGGGCAGGGCGCAGACCCTGCTTTCGCCGCCAAGGCCTGGGCCGAAGCCGAGCCGTCGCGCCCAGAAATCGCCGCTTTCCGCGCCGCAGATGCGCGCCGCCTCGCCCCCGCGCGACGCCGCAACCGGCCGGCCGTCACAGCAGGCGAGGTTCACCCGTGAGGCGGTTGCTTCTCACCATCGTGGCCCTGCTCCTGCTCGGCGGATGCGGCATGGCCCGCAGCCAGTTCGACTTCACCCGCGGCCTGGTCAACGCCGACCGCCTCGCCGACGATGGCGCCTTCGACCGCGCCGCCGACGCCTACGATGCGCTCGCCTGGCAGGCCGACCGCGTAGACCTGCTCCGCTACGTTCAGTTCCGGCGTGCCCTCATGGACGAGCACCGCGGACGACTCGCCGAAGCCCGGGCTGCCTACCTGCGCATCGCTGCCTCCCCCACCTCTGTCTATGATGACGATGCTGGCGAAGCACTCTACCGCATGGCGCTCATCGCCCGCGAAAAGGAGAAGGACGAGGTCGAGGCGGCGCGATGGTTTGAACGGATGCTGATGAGCTATCCCAACACCTCCTTTGCGCCCGACGCCTTTGATGAGATGGTCGAGCGCCTCCGCGGCCAGGGCGATCACGCTGCAGCACTGCGCATGGCAGAGGGCATCTACACCCGCCTTCGCGACACCGAGGTTGCAGATGACGCGCTCTACCGCATCGCCCGCATCGCCGACGAAGACCTCGACGATCCCGAACAGGCCCTCGGACGCTACCTCGAACTCACGCTGCGGTTTCCGCGCAGCAGCTTCACGGACGACGCCGCCTGGCGCGCCGCCGCCTGCTACGGTCGGCTCGGCAACACCGACATGGAGTACCGAACGCTCGAGGCCATGCTCGACGAACGCGAAGTGAGCTGGATCATGGCCGACTATGAGTCGCGCTACTACGTCCCGGCGCTTCTCCGCATGGCCGTCATCCGAGAGCAGCAGGGCCGGCTGCTCGATGCTGTCGCCGTGCTGCACCGCTTCCGCGACACCTACGACCTGTCGCTCAAGCGAGACGATACCGGCTTCGATATCGTCCGGCTCCTGCTCGCAGCGGGCCAACGCGACGAGGCCGCAGCGATGGTCACGGAGCTGCGCGAGACCTTCCCCGATAGCCGCTTCACCCGCAGGGCGCAGGCGCTCCTGACCGGCGAGGGCCTGCCATGATCCGCATTTCCGAGGCCTACAAGTATCGTGGCCACGAGTGCGTCATCAACGGCGTGAACCTGGTGATACCGGCAGGGAGCCAGGTGGGTCTCATCGGGCCCGGCGGCGCAGGCAAGAGCCTGCTCATGAAGATCTGCGCCGGCCTCGTGCGGCCCGACAGCGGCTCCGTTCTGATCGACGGTATCGAGGTCGTCGGCATCAGCGACGTGGAGATGACCAGCGTCCGCTCCAAGATCGGCATGCTCTTCCAGAACTACGCACTCTTCGACTTCATGACCGTCGAGGAGAACATCGGCTTTCCGCTCCGCCAGCTCGGCGGCCGCACCGACGACGAGATCCGCGACGAGGTCAACCGGCTCCTCCTCGCCGTCGACCTCCCCAACACCCAGAAGCTCTTCCCCAACGAGCTCTCCGGCGGCATGAAGAAGCGGGTCACCTTCGCCCGCGCGGTCATCGCCAATCCCCCCATCCTCTTCTACGACGACCCCACCGCAGGCCTCGACCCGGTCACGTCCGGAAAGATCTTTGCCCTCCTCGAGGAGCGTCGCGCCCGCGGAGGCACAACCTCCATCGTCGTCAGCCACGACATTCTTGGCATGCGGGACATTTGCGACTCCTTTGTCCTCATGGACCACGGACGCATTGTCTTCAGCGGCACCCGCGAGGAGATCGAGGCCTCCACCCGCCCCTTCGTGGGACAGTTCTGGCGCGGCGAGGCGGACGACTGATGCAGGCTCTCTCACCCTCCAAACTCCTCTCCCGCTTCGGCGCCACCTTTATGGCCATCGCTCTCGATGTGGGCGGCATGGCAGTTCTGCTCTACAAGATCCTACGCTGCCTCGTCCCGCCCAGGCTCGACGGCATGGAGCTTTGGCGCAACCTCTACAAGGTTGGGGTCAAGAGCACCCCCATCGTCGTGGTAACGGCGCTGCTCACCGGCGCCATCATGGTCATCCAGTCGGGCGCCCTCGTCGCCCAGTTCGATGCCTTCGGGCTGCTCGGTTGGGGTGCCGCATTCGCCACCCTCCGCGAGGTCGGCCCCATCATGATCGGCCTCATGTTCTCCGGCCGCGTCGGCGCAAACAATACCGCCGAACTCGGCACCATGAAGGTTACCGACCAGATCGACGCCCTCCGCGCACTCGCCATCGACCCCATCACCTACCTTCTGGTGCCGCGCTTCATCGCCATCGTCTCGATGATGTTCCTGCTCACCATCGTCGGTGACCTCACTGCTCTCGTTGGCGGCGCCTACACCGGACAGGTGCTGCTCGGCGTCTCGACCAGCCTCTTCGCCTCCAGCGTCATCGAGTACATCACCCTCGACGACCTCTTTAACGGTCTCTTCAAGGCCTTTACCTTCGGGATCGCCATCGCCGTCGTCAGCAGCCACTATGGTATGACCACCTCGGGCGGCGCGGTCGGCGTGGGCCGTTCGGTCAACAACTCCGTCGTCGCCTCGGCCGTCCTCATCTTCGTGCTCGACTACTTCATTACCTCGATTCTCCACTAGCGCGGACCCTTCGCCGATGACCAAGCACACCCAAGCCTATGTGGCCGCGCTGAATCCGACGCAGCGCCGCATCGCCCAGCTCGGGGTCATCTTCGTGCCCATTGTCACCCAGGTGACCGACATCCTGCGCGTGGGCAGCCTGGCCTTCTACTACGCCTTCAAGAAGCCCATCCGCTGGCGAGAAGTCATGCAGCAGAGCTTCTTCATCGGTAACCGCTCGCTCGCCTTCGTCATGATCGTGCTCGGCTTCCTCGGCATGATCCTCATCTTCCAGTCGGGCTTCCAGGCCAAGCGTATCGTCGGCGACCTTCAGGGCATGGGCGCGCTCTACCTGCAGCTCCTCTTCCGTGAGTTCGCGCCCACCGTTACCGCCCTCATGCTCGCCACCCGTGTGGGCACCGGCATTGCAGCCGAGATTGGAAGCATGGTCGTCACCGAGCAGGTCGACGCCCTCCGCATGAACAACGCAGAGCCGATTCAGTATCTGGTCGTCCCCCGCCTCATCGCCAGCGTTGTCATGACCTTCGTGCTCTCCTGCGTCGCCCTCTGCGTCGCCTTCGGCACCGGTATGTTTGTCGCCAACACGGTCTTCGAGGTCAACGTCGCCACCTTCTACAACACCTCACTGCTCGAGTGGGGCGACCTCATCATCTTTTCGCTCAAGTCGCTCGCCTACGGCATCACCATCCCCATCATCGCCTCGCAAGCCGGCCTCTCCGCCTTCGGAGGCTCTGAAGGTGTCGGAACCGCCACCACCATGGCCGTCGTCAACGCCAGCCTCGCCGTCACCATCCTCGACTTCGTGCTGAGCGGCGTCGGCTACATCTTCTTCTTCAGCTAGGCCGCCGTGATCGAGTTCATCGACATCCACAAAGCCTTCGGCAGCAAGCAGGTGCTCCGCGGCGTCAGCCTCGAGGTGAAGAAGGGCGAGATCATGTTCATCATCGGCTCCTCCGGCGCCGGCAAGAGCGTGCTCGTCAAACACCTCGTCGGGCTCATCCGCCCCGACGCAGGTCGCGTCATTCTCGACGGCGTGGAGGTCACAAACCTCACGGAAGAGGAGTACTATCCCATCCGCAAACGCTGCGCGATGGTCTTCCAGAACTCCACCCTCTTCGACTCCATGACCCTGCTCGACAACGTCGCGCTCCCCATCCGAAAGCACTTCAAGCTCTCGCTGGCCGAGGCCCGCTCCGAGGCAAAGGCCAAGCTCGCGCTCGTCAACATGGAGCAGCATGCCGAGCGCTACCCGGCAGACTTCGGTGACGGCATGCGCAAGAAGGTGGCCATCGCTCGGGCACTCACCCTCAACCCCGACTTTGTCATCTTCGACGAGCCGACGACCGGCATCGACCCCATCTCTGCCAACATCGTCGACCGCCTCATCCGCGACCTGTCGGACCGCCTCGGCGTCACCTCCATCGTGGTCAGCCACGACCTCCGCTCCATCTTCGGCGTTGCCGACCGAGTAGCCATGCTCTACAAAGGTCAGCTTGTTTTGGATGGACCGCCAAGTCTCTATCGAGAAACCGACAACGCGATCGTGCAGCAGTTCATCAACGGGCGGCCCCAGGGCCCCATGGAAGTCTAAACCCGATGCGACCCAACGAGACCAATATCGAACTCAAGGTGGGAGCACTCGTCCTGGCGGCCGTAGGCATCCTCATCGCCTTCGTTCTCATCCTGGGTGACTTCTCCCTCAAGAAGGGCTTCCCCGTCTATGTCGACTTCGACAATGCTGCCGGCCTCAAGTCCGGCGCGCCCGTTCGAATCTCCGGCATCCCCTCCGGCCTCGTCAGAAGCGTCGACTACCTCGGCGGCATGAAGGACGAGAAGACAGCCTGGCCCGTCTATGTGCGGGTCACCGTCTGGCTCGATGAGTCGGCGCGCGAGGTCCTTCACAAGAACGCCTCCTTTACCATCACCACCCAGGGTGTCCTCGGCGAACCCTACGTGGAGATCAATGCCGGCGACCCCAAGCAGCCCGTTGCCGTGGAGGGAACCATCTTCAAGGGCATCGACCCGCCGAGCATGGGCATGCTCCTGCAGTCCGCCTACAAGACCATCGGTGGCCTCCAAGAGGTGCTTGAGCGGGTCAACGGTCGCGGTTCTAACCCCATCCACATCGACACCTTCGTCAACAACATCGGCAGCCTTGCCGGCACGCTCGATGAGCGCATCAAAGAGAACAAGGAAGAGATCGATAGCATCATGGCCAACGTCGACGGCGTCCTGAAGGAGAACCGCGACAAGATCGACAACATCTTCACCCACACCGAGAAGGCGACCGACGAGTTCGCCAAACTGGGCACCGCCCTCAACATGGGCGTCGGCGACGGCACCAACGTCCGTTCTCTCATCAAGAGCGCAGACAAGACCATGACCGGCGTCGCCAAAGAGATCGACCCCGTCATGAAGCACGCCCGTGGCGCGCTCGCCTCGGCCGACGGCATCCTGACCGACAACAGGGAGAAGATCGACAAGTCGATCGCCAACATCGAGAAGCTGACGGCGAGTGGCGCCAGCGCGGCCTCCGACGTCGATGCCATGGTCAGCAAGATCAAGGCCGGCGAAGGAACCATCGGAAAGTTCTTCAAGGACGAAGAGGTCTTCGAGGACATGCGCGAGTTCGTACGCGAGCTCAAGCGTCGCCCCTGGCGCATCATCTGGAAGGAGTGACCGCGGTCACCTTTCCGGAGCAGGGCTAAGGCCTCTCCTCCTTCGGGCTGCTTTGGCAGCCCGTCTTCGTTTTGGCGCCCTCGCTGGGCCGAACATCAGCCTGCATTGCCAGGCGTGACAGCGGCCCGCGAAGGGGACCAGCGCGCTGTTCGGAGCTGCCTAGCGAGCGCCGCTCTCCGTCCCCTAGTGGGCGTGGCCGTCTCCGTGGTCGTGGCCGTGGTCATCTCCGTGGTCGTGTCCGTGGTCTTGCGGCGGCTCTGAGCCAACCTCGCGGGTGGGACCTTGTGGCGGCTGCTCCGCCTCGGTTCCCTCTTCGGGTCGCTGCCCATCCTTCTTCCACTTTTCGGCGGTCGCGACCCGGTTCTTGAGGTACTCCGCCTGCTCCTTCGTGGAGATGAGCGGAATGGCCTTCTCGTAGAATTCAAGCGCACGGGTCGGGTCCTCTTTGGACTCTTCGTATCGTTGGCCGATGCGCACATAGGCCTCGAACTTCGAAGACTCCGGGATAGGGCGTTCGATGACACGCCGCAGCGTCTCCAAGGCCCGGTCGGGCTGCTGGTGAATGAAGTAGACATCACTCAACAGCTCCGATGCCTTGAACAGATTGGGGTCGATGTCGAGCGCCCGCTCCAGCAGGGCCGAGGTCTTACCGAGCGCCTCTCCGGCCTCCTCCGTGTTGGGGGGCGCGATGCGCGAGAAGCAGTCGGCCAGCGCAAAGCGGGCCATGGCAGAACCGGGGCGCAGCTCAACCGCCGACTGAAACGCCGCCATCGCCGGCCGGAGGCCACCATCCGGCTTGAACTTCAGCAGCAGCCCGAGGTTGTAGAACGACTCGAACCGGGGCTGAATCGCGTTCGCCTTCGTGAAGGACTCGCCTGCATCCGACAGGTGGGCATACCAGGCCAGCACCATGCCACGCCCCGTGGCGACGCCCCAGCGGATGGTCTGAACCTGGGGCCAGACGACCAGCGGCAGCACCACCGCGAGCGCCAACACACCCTGCAGCGGACGGGTCGCAGCTGCCTGCTTCGCAGCCTTCGCGGGCCGCTCGATTGCGACCAGAATCACCACCGCCATCAGCGTCATCGAGGCCGCGGTAAGCCAACCCGGCCCGGCTGCATAGGCCGCTACCGCGGCTCCGAGGGCAGGAATGATCGGCGGTGCGGGGTCCTGCTTGTCCGGAGCACGGCTGCCGTCTTTGATCGCCAGTCCGAAGAGCACAATCAGCAGCAGTGGAAGCAGGAACCCGAACTCTGCGGCCTGCTGCAGAAAGGCCGAGGGCGCCCGGCGAGCAGATGGCAGGCCGTTTGTGTGGCTGGCGACCCACGGGTCATCGTGGTTGAGGAACTCCGCGCCGCGGGCGCCGAAGGTTCCCGGCCCTGCGCCGAGTGGCTGGCTTGCCTTCGCCATCTCATAGGCCGCCTGCGAAAGCGCATGGCGCGCATCTGCATCGCTCCATTGGCTGTCTGCACCGGTCTCAATCTCGGTGCGGAAGGAGGGGAGGCTATCTGTGTCCGACCCGCTCTCATGCAGCGCCGGCGACGGCACAGCCTGAAGCGCCGCCGCCACGAGCCAAGGGGTGAGCCAGGCGAAGAGCCGTCGCACACCTCCGCCTTCCGTGCCGCCAAAGACGCTGAAGATGGCGCCGATGATCGATGCAGCCGCGATCGGCCACCAGACGCCGAGGCTGTCGGTCAGTCCCAGCGCGATCGCGGCGAACCCTGTGCCAACACCGAACAGCACGCGCCGCCAACCCTCGCTGGCCAGACCGCTCGATACCAGCAGCGGAAGGGCGACGGCGAGCCAGGTTGCAGCCTGGTGCGGGTCGTCGAAGAAGGGATGCGGCGCCGCAAAGAGCGGGGCGGTCGGGATGGCGGCGGGGAAGACAACGCCGGTAAGCCCGAGCAGCGAGCAGACACCCACCGCGATGGCTGTCACGGCAACAGAGACGCGAAGGAGCGGTGCCAGCGTCACGCCATCGCGCGGATAGGCGGCGGCCAGCAACAGCGGTGTCGCCCCCATCAGGAGCGCCAGCGCGTCGTAGGATTCGGCCGTCAGCCCGCCGAGCGCCGTCCGCGCCACCGCCCAGAGAAGCAGCGCGATCCAGGCGCCGCCCGCATAGTTGGCCCAGGGTGCTACAGGGGCAGTCGAGGCTGGCAGCAGCCGCCACAACACAAGCCCGAACCCTCCTAGGATCGCAGCGGCCGCGCACTGTAGCACATCGTATCGCGGGAACCCCGAGAAGGCCGCGAGGACGGCAACGAGGGGAATGGAAAAGAGGATGAACTTGTAGAGTTGGCGCATGGCGTCGGTTCTGCTGCGTGGAGGCGGCGGCGCAATCATACCGCCTCTGCCCCTTTGCAGAATCACGGCAGCGACACAAAATTGCGTCCCGACCGCGGCCGTCTTAGAGAGGCGGGGCCGCGAGATGTGTCACGGCGCTGGGAGTTCCGCGTGTCCGAGTCCTCAAGCAAGAACTGGTCGCTGATCCTGCTCCGGGCACTCTGGCGCGCCATCCTCTACCTCCTCCTCGCCGTCCTCCTGGGCCCCGGTTGGTATGCC
>JBIIFW010000424.1:0-2621 GCA_044236985.1 Bradymonadia bacterium
CTCCGGCTTGAGGTCGCGGTGCACGATACCCATGCCGTGCGCCTCCGTCAGGCTCTCCAGAATCCCGCGCGCGATAGCCAACGCCCGCTTGGCGGGGATCCCGTGCGTGCCGTCGAGGATGTCCGATACGGCGTAGCCCTGCAGGTACTCCATGGCCATGAAGAAGTCGGTCTCGAAGCCATAGTCGAAGATACGGACGGTGTTCGGGTGCTTGAGCTGGCCCACCAGCTCTGCCTCGCGACGGAAGCGGGCCACCACCTCTTTGGGCCGCGGCGCGATGGGACGAATGGTCTTGATTGCAACCACCTGGCCCGTCTTGAGGTCCTCTGCCTTGTAGACGATGGCGTAGCCACCCCGACCGAGCTCGCTCAGAATCTTGTAGCGTTTGGCGACGATGTCTCCATCGCTGAGCGGGGTTGCGCCTGTGAGCCCGGGTTCGTCGTGCATGGGTGCCGTGAGCGGCCCGCTGCTGTTCGGCAGCTGCGGATGCGGAGGTGAAGTTCTCAGCCGTCTAACCCACCTCGGGCTAGATTGGCAATCCCGACGAGACGACCCGCGCGAGCCGCTCCCACCCCTCGGGTTGCCCAGTCGCCCGACGACCTGCTAGGCTCGCCCGCTCCCTTCACCGCACCGGCCGATGAAACTCCTCCGCATCGAACTCGTGGGCTTCAAGTCCTTCCGTACCAAGACGGGGCTTGAGATCGGCGATGGCGTCACCACCATCGTGGGGCCCAACGGCTGCGGAAAGAGCAACATCGTCGATGCCATCAAGTGGTGCATTGGCGCACAGTCGGCCAAAGACCTGCGCGGCAAGGGCATGGACGAACTCATCTTCGCCGGCTCCGAGAACCACCGCGCCATGGGCATGGCGGAGGTCTCGCTCACGATGCAGAACGACCGCGGCGATGTGCCCGCCGCCTTCCGCGACCATGCAGAAATCAAGGTCACCCGCCGCCTCTACCGCGACGGCGACAGCGAGTACGAGCTCAACGGCAGCAAGGTCCGGCTCCGCGACGTGCAGGAGCTCTTCCTCGGCACCGGCGTCGGCTCGCGCGAGGCCTACTCCATCATCGAGCAGGGCCGCATCGGCTTCATCGTCTCGGCCAGGCCGGAGGAGCGCCGCCTCATTATCGAAGAGGCCGCCGGCATCACCCGCTACAAGTACCAGCGCAAGGCGGCGGAGCGCCGGCTCGAGAAGACCCGAGAGAACCTGCTCCGCGTCGCCGACGTGCTCGGCGAGGTGGGCCGTCAGATTGGCTCGCTCGAGCGGCAGGCCAAGCGGGCCGCCAAGTGGAAGGAGTTGACGCAGCGTCGCCGGTCGCTCGAGGTCACCACCGCCGTGGAGCGCTACGAGAAGGTCGCCACGGCGCTCGCCGAGCTGCGGAAGCGGTTTTCCGGCCTCCGCGAACTCTACGAGAACGCCGCCGTGGAGCACCATGTGCGCGACGCCAAGCTGCTCGAAGGGCGCAGCAGGCTCGCCTCGCAGGAGCGTGAGCTGAGCGAGGCGACCGAGTCGAGCATCAAGGCGCGCGCCCGTGCCGAACTGCTCCGGAGCCAGCTTGGATTTGCAGAGCGGGCGCTGGTCGAACTCGGCGAGCGGGCCGCGCAGGTTGTTGCGCAGCAGCAGGAGCAGACCGGTGTGGCCGAGGTGGCCGAGGCCGCCATCGCCGCGCTGGTCGCCACGCTCGAGGAGGCACGGAGCTCTGCCGGTTCGGTCGCCGCGCGTCTTGCTGCACTGGCAGAACAGGTGGAGCGGGCGCGCGCGCAGCAGGCGGAGCAGCGGCTCCGACTCGACAAGGCCGCGGCAAAGCTGACCGCCGACCGCGGCGAGGCTGCGCGGCTGCAGGGCCGCCTCGACTCGGCCAGCAGCGAACGGACCCAGGTGCAGTCGCGGGTCATCTCCATCGTCGCCGAATTGACCGCGCTCGAGCAGGACCAGACCCGCGCCGAAGCAAGCGAGAACGACAGCGCCTCGCAGGAGGCCGCAGCCACCACCGAACTTCGGGCCAAGGAGAGCGGCGTCGAGGCTGCCCGCCGCGCAGAGGCCGAGGCCCATCAGAACCTTCAGAAGGCGCAGGCCGGCAGCCGTGCTGCGGCAGACGCCCACCGGGTGGCGCAGGCGCGGCTGGAGACGCTGGAGAAGCTGATCCGGGCCGGCGAGTCCTACGGTGTTGGCCTGCGCAAGCTCCTGGCTGCGGCAGAGAAGGGCGAAGTGGTCGGCGTCGGTCGCCCCATCGCGGAGCGGCTCCGGGTCGCATCGGGTGCGGAGGAGACGGTCTCTCGCCTGCTCGGGCCGCTGCTCGAAGCCGTGACCGCTGAGAGTGCCGCAGATGCGCGCCGCATCGCGGTCTGGGCCCGCGCGCAGAATGTGGCGGTGAGTGTCATCGTTGCCACCAAGCCGTCCGGCGAGGCTGTTGAGGGCTGGTGCGACTTCCTGCAGCCGGTGCCGAAGCTGGTGCACGACCGGCTTCGCAGCGTGATGCGCGTTGCCAACGCCTTTGCTGATGAGACGACGCCGCCGGCCATCGACCCGCAGCGGGGCTACCACCCAGAGCGCGACCTCTATGTGACGGGCGCGCCGGGTTCGGCGGCAGCGGAGTCGGTCTTCAAACTGACCCGGG
>JBIIFW010000069.1:0-9887 GCA_044236985.1 Bradymonadia bacterium
GACCCCGCTACCTGGCTCGGACGGGCGAGGCTACAGCGGGCGGTGGAGAGTTCGGAGCGCGCCCCTTCCGAGCATTACGGAGCCCTCCTCGACCGCGCGCTCGAGCTCTGCCGCGACTGCCCCGAGCCCCGCGCAGCCAAGGCCCGATGGCTCTCCGAACTCGGGCTCCGCGAGAAGGCGGTCGCGCTCCTGGGCGAAGCGATTGTGCGCGCCCCGCAGCGGCCCGAACTTGTCCGACTCCGCGAGCACCTCGCGCTCGACGAGGCTGCCTTCTGGCGCAGCCAGGTCGTCCCCGACGCCGACCTCCTCGCCCTCAAGGCAGCCTCGGTCGCCGACCCCGACTTCTCCGCAACAAGACTCCTGCGGCAGCGGGTCATCGAGGTCTTCCCGAATGGTCTGGCCGCGACCTATCACCGCGATGCGGTCTGGGTCCGTTCACGCGAGGCGGCCGAGCAGTGGTCGGCCTTCGACTTCGGCTACGACCCGGGCGAGCAGACCGCCAAGGTTGAGCGCGTCGCAGTCTTCAAGGCCGATGGCAGTCCCCGCGAGACCTTCGAAGAGCAGGAGTGGGATGCATCAGGCGACAGCAACAACATGTACTACTCCGCCCGCTCGCACCGCATCACCATCCCCTCGGTGGAGGTCGGCGACATCGTCTCCGTCGAGTACCTCCTCTCCGATATCTCTGCGCGCAACATCTTCGATGGCTACTTCGGAGACTTCTGGCAGCTCGGCGGCGACGAGCCCACCACAAGCAGCCGCTATGCGGTGAGTCTCCCGCGTGGCCGCAGACTCTACTCCGCCGTGACGGGCATCGAAGGCGCCGCCCTCGCCGAGCGCCGCGACGGCGAACGCACCATCTACGACCTCTCCGTCGGCCCCCTCGCCGGCATCCGTTACGAGACCGCTACGCCCGGAGCAGCGGAGGTCTATCCGACCCTCCTCGTCTCCACCTATACCGATTGGAACGACCTCTCGCGCTGGTACTGGTCGCTTATCCGTGAGCAGTTCGCCCTCTCCGACGACATGCGCGCCACAGTCGCACAGCTCGTGGCCGGCAGGCAGACGACGGCAGAGAAGGTCGCTGCGATCCACGACTTCGTCGTTCGCAACATCCGCTACGTCGGCCTCGAGTTCGGCATCCATGGCTTCAAACCCTACAGGGTGATCGACATCTTTCAGCGCAAGTTCGGCGACTGCAAAGACACGGCCTCCCTCATCAAGGTCATGCTGAACGAGGCAGGCATCGAGGCCAACATTGTCCTCATCCGGACCAGCGACCTCGGGCGCGTTGTCTCAGGGCCTCCGAGCCTCGCCATCTTCAATCACGCCATCGCCTATGTGCCCGCACTCGACCTCTATCTCGACGGCACGGCCGGCCACAACGGCCTCCGCGAACTCCCCTCCGCCGACCAGAACGCCACCGCCGTCATCATCCTCGACGGGCAGGGCGGCCGACCCGTCACCACGCCTGCGCAGCCGTCGAGCGCGAGTCTCCGGACCGTCTCACTCAAGGCGACGGTCTCGGCCGACGGAATCGCCTCGGGAGAGTTGTCGTCGCGGCAGACCGGCCTCTTCGCGCCGGGCGCCCGCTCCCAGCTCGAGGCCCCCGACAAGCGGCTCGAGACGCTCTCCTCCTGGTACTCCGATCTCTACCGCGGCATCGCCATCTCCGAATTCACCGTCGCCCCACTCGTCCCGCTCGGCGCCCCGGTCGAGACCACCGTCCGCTTCAGCGGTGGCACCTGGGCGACCCGCGCGGGCAACCTGCTGCAGCTCCGACCGGTCGGCCGCGATTCCGATATCAGCGCCCGCTTCGCCGCCGCCGCCAGACGCACCCAGCCCCTCAACCTCGCGCAGGCCTACCGTATCGAAGAAGACCACGAACTCGAACTCCCGCCCGGACGCTGGGCCTCCGGCTCGCCCGTCCGATACGAGCGCTCCAACGAGCAACTCCGCATCGTCGTCAACATCGAGACCGGGCCGCGCAGCCTCAAAGCCCATTACGCCTTCGAACTCCTCACCTCCCGCATCGCACCCTCCGACTACCCCTCGTTCCGCGCAATCCTGGCCGAGGCCGAGGCGCTGCTCGATCGAACCTATGGCTATGAGCTGGAGGTGGCGCCATGAGCCCGAACATCACTCGAACCCTCGCGCTCGGACTCCTCTTGCTCACAAGCTGCGGAGCCCCGCGCCTGCTCCGCGAGCTGCTCGATGAACCGCTGCGGGCGCTCCCGCCAGCCCCCGCCGCAGCGCTCGATGCACTCGTCCTCGAAGGCTCCGGAACGGGCTGGTTCGCCTCATCGCTCTTTGAGGCCGCCGACCGTCCGAAGCAGGCCTTCGACGCGCTCCGGCAGCCTGCGCTCGCCGAGGCGCCGTGGGAGCCCTGGCTGCGCACGCTCGCGGCCGCACGGCTGGCGACAGACAACCCTGCGCTCGTGGGCGACCCGGTCGGAGCGGCCGGTCTCTCGGGGCCGTGGGAAGACCTCCGACTCGCGGCCCTTGCCGAACTGCGCGAGGTCCGCGGGCTGGGCCTGGCACGCATCGGCGCTACGCCAGAATCGGGACAGAACCCCATCCTACCCCACCTTCGCGTTGCCGGCCCCTTCCCGCTTGATCCGGCGAGAGGGCTCGACACGCCGCTCGCTGCAGCCGGCGACACAATCTTGGCAGCCGCATATCCCTTGGATGGGCTCTCCCTCCCAACCTTCGAAGTGGAGCAGGCCGGCGCTACGGCCGAAATCGCCACCCGCGGCATGGGCCTCTACCTCGTCGAAGGCTGGTTCGAAGTGGAGCGTGAGGGGAGGGCGGTCGTCTCTGTGACGGCCGATAACCCGCTCCGCATCGAGCTTCAGCAGAGCGAACTGCTTCGGGTCGACCGCGACCGGCGCTTCGAGGGCGACCGCAGCCACGGCTGGGTCGAGCTCGGTCGCGGCACCGTCCGCATCCGTGCCGTCGTTGCCTCCGCGACCGGCCAGCTGCGGCTCAGCCTCCGGGTCACCCCAACCGCGGAAGAGGGTGCCCGACTTGCGGCTGCCGTGCGACCCGCCGGGCCGGCTCGCGCCAGCGTCGCACCGCTCCGCGGCCCCGACCCCGTCCGAGAGCTCCGCGCAGCGCTCACCGATGCGCTCTATGGGGGCCTGCTCCCCAAGACCGCATCGCCACCGCTCTGGTGGTTCGAGTTCGCGCAAGACACGGGCGACGAAGAGCTCCTGCACGCTCTCGCCACCCGCGACGGCGCAAGCGACGCGCCGCTCCAGCTCTGGCGCCGCGCAAACGCCTACGCCGAGCTCCCCTGGTTTGCCGAGGCCGAGCGTGCCTACCGCGCCAGAGCCCTGCTCGAACGGTCCGTCGCTGGCTGGGAGCAGGACACGCTCCCCGAGACCGCGCTCGCCCGAGCGCTCGCCGCCGACGGCCGCGCCCGCGCTGCACGCAACAGGCTCACATCGCTCCCTGGCCTGCAACGCTCCCCCGCAGCGCTGCTCGCACTTGGCGGCCTGCTGCGGGATGAGGGCGACTTCGACGCCGCAACGCGCCTGCTGCTGCAGGGGCTCAGCAGCGTGCCGGCGCCCTGCAGGCTCGCTGCCGAACTGCTCGCCTGGCGGGCCTCCGAGGGCACCTTCGCGGCCTCCGCCGCGCTCCCGGCGGCCATCGCGCCCTGTGAAGCAGGGCGCGCCTGGCGCCTCGAACACGAGTCCCTGCCCCAGGGCCGCTTCCAAGAGGCCTACGAGGAGGCCCGCGCGCTCTCCGCCCTCCGGCCCGGCGACCTCGAACGGGCCCGGCAGCAGTTCCTGCTCGCCGCCTACACAGGCAACCCGGCCGACCGCACCGAGACCCTGCAAACCCTCGCGCGGCGCTTCGGAGAACCGGCCATCCTCGCATCCCTGCTCGCTGCGGAGGCTCCCGCTCGCGGCCCTGCCATCGCCGCGCTCCAGCAGTCGGCGGCGGCTGCACCAACCGACCTCCGCCGCGAGCTCGCCGCCTTCCGGCTCGGACTGCCAAGCCTCACCCCCGATGTCGCGAGCCGCTCCAGCCGCATCCTCGCAGCACGCAAGGAGCGCACGGAGCAGATCAGCTCAGGCGTCACCTACCTCCTCGACGCCATGGATGTCCGCATCGCCTCCGATGGCAGCGCCCTCACGCTGGTGCACCAAATCATCGAACTCGGCACCCGCGACAGCCTCGACGAGCTCGGCGAGGTGAACCTGCCCGGCGAAGCAGAACTCCTCCTCGCCCGCTCCATCAAGCCTGACGGCACCCCGCTCCCCGTCGCAGATACCGCCGGCAAGGAGAGCCTCTCTTTCGCCAACCTCGAGGTCGGTGACCTCATCGAGGTCGCCTACCTCCTCGAGTCCCGACCCTTTGCGCCCGAGGTCTGGGCGCCAACACCCCGCTTCATGTTCCGCGCACCCAACGCCCACTTCGTGGAGTCCAGCGTAAGCTATGACTTCCCCGAGAGCTGGGAGAAGGGGCTCGTTGTAGACGTCCGGTTCGCCAAGCCACCCGTCGTCACCCGTGCCGACGGCCGCCTCCACTACGCCTTCGTCGAACGTGACATGCAGCCCTACCGCACCGACGAACCCTCCGCTCCCGCGGAGGAGTTCGTGCCGAGCGTTGCCATGGCCCGTAACTTCAACATGCAGACCTGGCTCCTCTGGCGCATGCGCTGGCAGTGGTTTGACGAAGTCGCGCCAAGGCGGCTCCTCGAGACTGCTACGGGCGGCCTCCCAACCGCCAGAGACGAAGCGACGCTCCGAACCCTCTTCCGCTGGGTCAACACGACCGTGCTGCCGACAGATGACTGGGCCCAGCCCACCGGCTTCGCCTCCCTCCTCCGGCAGCGTGGCGATCGCAGCGCTGCGCTCCGCCTCCTGCTCGCCTCGCGCGGCTTCACGATCGCGGAGGTCGCCCTCCGGTCCATCGATGCAGACCCCGTCAGCCGCCCCCTCTTCGACAACAGCGCCTGGGGCTACCGAGCCCTCCGCGTCGACCTGGGCGGCCGCGCCTACTGGCTCGACCCCGAGGATGACGACGCCGTCTTCAACCTCCTCCCGCGCTCCGTCCAAGGCACCGTCGCCATCGACCAGCGTTCGCCAGACAACCTCCTCCAGGTGCCCGTTGCGCCCCGCGCAACCTGGCAGAACCGCATCCAAGCAACCCTTACGCTTGGCGCCGACGGCAGCGTCCAAGGCTCGCTCACCGAATCTGTGCCACTCTCCGACGCGGCAGCCTTCCGGCGCTTCGTCCACGCCGTACCCGACGCGCAGGAGCGGCTGCAGCGCTCCGAACGGCGCCTCTCCCGCACCTTCCCCTCCATCGCCCTGCGTGGGCTCACCGTCGACGGTCTCGACGCGCTCGATGCCCCGCTCTCCGTCCGCTATGACTTCTCCGCCCAAGGCTTCACCCGCGCAGAGGCAGAGCGCCTCCACTACGAGGGCTCGCTCTTCGCGCGACCGCTCGCGCAGGCCTTCGCCACCTCCGCGGATCGGACCTCACCGCTGCGCGCAGAGGCCTACCTCGACGAGACGGTTCGCATCGCCTTCCGCCCGCCCACGGGCTTCCGACTCAGCCGGCTCCCCGACCCGGTCAACCTCGACTGCGCCGGCCTCACCTTCCAACGAACGGCTACCCAAGAGGGCGACCTGCTCACCATCGAGCACACCATCACCGCCCCCTATCGCTACATCGCGCCGGCCGACTATCCGGCCTTCGCCACCTGTGCAGCCTCCATCGAACAGGCGCAACGACTCACCCTCGACTGGTCGCGCTAAGCGACCGGCGCCGCGGGTAACTCCACACTCCGGACGCTGCCGGTCGGCTGCACCGGCAGCCCCGGGGTACGAGGCTGCTTGAGCGCCAGCAGCCGATCGGCGAGCAGACGCAGCGCACCTGCACGCTCCCGTCGCACCCGGAACAGCTTGGTGCTCTTCCGCCCCTTCTGCTCCGACTTCGACTCCAGGAAGTCGCCCACGCCCAGGTCGCTGTCGCGGAAAATCTTGATTGCGTTGTCAAAGGCGCTCACGGCAAGCGACTCGGGGAAGAGCAGGCGCCCCTCCTGATAGCTGCGACGACCGCGCGACAGGATCGACTTCGACAGCGCCTTGCCGTCCAGCCACTCCTCCTCGCCCGACGCGGCGCTCTCTGCCAGAACATCGGCGATCAGCCAGTAGGTCTCGATCGTCGACACCAGCAGCGCCCGCAGGAACTCCGCGCCCGGATGGAGCGGCCGCGTGATCTTCATCGTCCCCTCCGCCCCGTCCGAGGCCCAGCCCAGCGCAACGAACCGGCGACGCGTCTCCTCAAAGACCTCGTCGAAGCGGTCGCTCGCCTCGAAGCAGAACTCGAGCTTGAGCAGCTTGGAGTAGAAGGCCGCGCTCTCACGCACCTGTCCTACCTGCACCACCACATCCCCCGACTCAAACAGCGCCGTCGCAAAGACCGCGTCCGCCACGAAGAAGTGGAGGATGTTGTTCTTGTAGTAGGTCAGCTCTACCCGCCGCTCGTCGGGCACCGAGAAGCGCCGCTCCGACTCCTGCTCCACAATCTTCACGACCTTCTTGCCCGCGAGCAGCTCGAGAGCCCGCGCGATCGGCTCGCTCACCGCGGCGCCGAACCGATCGGAAGGCGAGGCGGTCCCCTCCTCCTGCGCCGAGAACTCGCGGTCGTAGGGGTCGGAGAATGCCTGGGCATTCTGGACCGAATCTGTCGCATGAATCTGGCTCAGGTGGGCGGCGTGGGCATCGCGGAGCACCCCCGACAGGCGCGCCTGTTTGTCGGTCAGGAAGGTGCAGACAAAGCCGGCCTCCTGCGCAATCTCCGCCATCGTCAGCGAGCGCGCAGGGTTGTTGAGCAGGATGAGCGCCCCGATGGCCCCCGGCGTCACGGTCGTCACGTCGTTGATGTCGTGGATCAGCTTGTAGGCCAGCCGGCGGACCGTCTTGGCCAGCGCCTCCGGCGCCACAGGCCCCCGGCCAGGGCCGTGGTACTTCTCCACAAAGCTGTCGAGGTCGAACGGGGTCCCAAACTCCACAAAAACTCTGCCGTATCGCGCCCGCAACACCTTGGGCGCTGTGAGGAGGTCGGTTAGCCCTTCGGAGCGCTTCTCGCCGCCATCCAGCTCCTTCTTGTAGGAGGCCCCTTCGATGATGGCCTCGTAGCCAATCGATACAGGCACAAAGGCCACCTGCTCCAGCTTGCCCTCGCTGAAGGCCTCCACCAGCACATTCAGCATGCCATACTTCGGAGGATTCAACTTGCCCGTGCGCGACCGGGTGCCCTCGATGAAGAACTCCAGCGGGAACCCCTCCGACAACACCTTCACAAGATAGGTCTTGAAGACCCACTCGTAGAGGATGTCGCCCGCGAACGAACGACGCAGGAAGAAGGCGCCCGCTCCGCGGAAGAGCCCGCCGATGGGCCAGAAGTTCAGGTTGATGCCGGCCGCGATGTGGGGCGGCATCAGCCCGTAACGGTAGAAGAGGTTCGACATGACGAGGTAGTCGATGTGGCTCTTGTGGCTTGGCACCAGCACAATCTTCCGCGTCTTGGCCGCCTGACGCAGCTTCGCGAGCCCCTCGTCGTCGACCTCGAACCCCTCATAGATCTGCGACCAGACGACAGATAGAACCGCCGAAAATGCCTTGACCCAGAGCAGGTCGAAGTTCGACGCCAGCTCCGTCAGGATGCTCCCTGCCTCCCGCCGCACATCGTCGCGGTCGCGACCCAGCCGAAGCGCCAGCCCTTCGAGCGCCTCGCGGTTCTCGCTGTCCGAGAGAATCTCCTCCCGCAGCTCCTTCGAGCTCTTCACGGGCGGCCCCGTCACTACCCGCTCCTCGTCTTCCATGTGTTGCGTTATCGTCTGATGCAGCAGCACCGCCAGCTCCGCGTCGCTCAGCCCGGGGTGCGACTCCGCAAAACTCCGAAGGTTGACCGTCTCTGCCACCTGCACCGTCGGCTCGCCCAGCTTGAGGAACGACTCGTAGATGCTCCGAAGCACCCACGCCGCCTTCCGAATGAGGCTGGGCGAACGACGCGTGCCGAGCACCTCGGCGGCGATGCCCCGCACAGGCTTCTCGGGCCGTCGCTCCCAGACCAGCAGCTGCGGCGCAACCGAGATGGGCGCCTCGCTCCGGCGCTGCGCACCGAACGCGGCCTCCATCAACCCCACAACTGCGGCGTTGGGAACCTGGGACTGGCTTCGCGGCGCGTCGAGGAAGATGACCGCCGTCGAACCGGCTTCGAGCGTCTGGCCTAGGCAGACGCTGTCCTCCGGGAATCTTCGCCGCCCAAGCAGGTAGGAACTCAACCAGGAGACGAACGGGCGCAGCCAGGTCACATCTAGTCCAGAGGCGAACCGCGACAGCCGGATACCCTCCCGACGGTAGGCGAAGTTGAAGTAGAAGTAGTCGAGCCAGCTCCGGCTCCGCATCACGATGAGCAGCGGACCCTGCTCTTGTGCCGCCCGGAGCCGCTCCACATCGACCCGCGGAAAGACCACGCCCGACAGCAGCCATGACAGCAGCCAGATGGTCAGCATGCTAGGCTGGTCGACCATGCTCGATGGGTGGCGGCCGGCAAGAAGTCGCTCCCGCAGTCGCTTGAGGTCGTCGGCCTGCCGGTCGGGTTGCATCGGGAGAGAGCTACGCGCTGAGGGTTGCGCCCTGGACCATGCGCCAACCTTGACGCACCGCGGGCCGCTAGGTAGACCGCGTAATAGGCTCTCGACCTTTCGGCAAGCGGCCCGACAAGGGTGGGAGCAGCGGTCAACCTCGGTGCAGGTCCGATGAAATCAAATCGTCTCCTCTTGTTTCTCTTTGGCGCGACACTCTTCGCTGCCATGCCTCGTGCCTTCGCCCAGACCGAAGCCGACCAGGAGGCCGACGGCTTCGTGTTCGGCGAGGAGGAGGAGGGCGTCCCAGGGCCCGAGATTGGTGAGCCGCTCCCATCCACCCTCGATGTGGAAGGCGAACTTGGTGCCCTGCCTGCCGACGACGGCATCACGCAGGTCACCGCCATCGTCGTCCCGAGCGAACTGCTCAGCGCGGCGCAGGCAGACGAACTGGCCGCCGTCGTGCTCAAGGGCCTTGGGGCGATCCCCGGGCTCACCATCGTAACCAACGAGAAGCTCCGCAGCGAGTTTGAGATCATGGGCGCCGAACTCGCATTTGAGTGCGCCTTCGACCCCATCTGCCTCGGCCGCTACGGCCGCGAGCTCGGCCTCGACCGCATCGTTGTCGGCCGGGTTGCCGCTGCCGCCGATGGCAGGTGGGGCACCACCTTCGACCTCTTCGAGACCCCAACCTCCGCCATTGCAAGCTACCGCTACTTCGAGACCCCATCCGGCGTGAACATCGTCTCACAGGTCGTCGAGTCCGAACTCAAGGTCCTCTTTGGCATCCGTGATGCCAAGGAGCGCGGCCCCGAGATTGTTCAGGAGATGAGCCCCTGGCAGCGCTACACCGCCTGGACCTCGCTCGGACTCAGCGTCGCCTCGCTCGGAGCCTCCGTGACCTACGCCGTCGCGGCCAGCGACACGCAGACCAAGCTCGATGACTGCAAGCAGCTCTCGCTCAGCGACGGCACCTCCGTCTGCAGCAGGACCCAGAAGGACGCCGAGGCCGACATCACGATGGGCGAAGAACAGGCCCTCTACTCCAAGGTCTTCCTTGGCTCAGGCGTCTTCTTTGGCGCCGTCTCGGCACTGCTCTTCAATATCCAGCCCGGTGAAGAGGCCGTGGAAGAAGAGGATGAAGATATCGCCCAGCGATTCCGCGTCTACCCCCGGGTGACCTTGGACTCTGTTGGCCTCGCTGGAAACTGGAGCTTCTGACCATGGTACACGCTCGGCTCCTCACGCTTCTTGCAGCTGCTACGCTGCTCACGGCCTG
>JBIIFW010000425.1:0-2609 GCA_044236985.1 Bradymonadia bacterium
GCGCACCCTCCGAGGCCAGGAAGTCGGCCAGCTGGTCGCGGAGGATCGCGCAACTCGTCTGCCGGCCGAGCGGCGACTCCGACAGACCTTGGAGCAGGATGCGCGAAAGCGTCGGGCCAGCCGCCAGTTCGAGCTGCTCGGCCTCGATCGACAGCTGCCATCCCTCCTCTGCCCAGACCTTCGGAGGATGGCCGGTGAGCAGCGAGTAGAGCGTCGCTGCGAGCCCGAACACATCGCTGCGAGGGTCGCCTGGCGCTGCGCAGAGCCCGACCAATTCGGGGGCTCGCCAGGCGCTCGGCGCGGTGATGAGGTCGGGAGAGTTCTGCTCCGCCTGCTCGTCTGCAACGAAGGCGCCGGCGAACCCCGTCACCCGCAGCCGACCGGTGTTTGTGATGACGATGCACTCGGGCGATACGCCTCGGTGAAGGATGCGACGGGCGTGCGCCGCTGCAAGAAAATCAGCCGTCGTGCAGCCGAGGTAGGCCACCGTGACGGCCGATAGCCCAGCGCTGCCGTCGGAGATGACAGCCGCGCCATGCGCGCCCCGAATCAGCTCGACCACCACAAACGGGTCGCCCTCACGGGTCACATCCTTGCGGAGGTACTTCATCGAGGCCGGATGGGAGATCTGCTCCGAGATGGAGGCGTCACGGAAGAAGCGCCACCGCATGCGCGAGTCGCGTGCGAAGCGGCTGTCGAGCACCTTTACCGCCACCTGCGCACCACGCCGGTCAGTACCGAGGTAGACCCGCGTCACGCTGCCGTCGCCGATGAGCGCATCAAGCCGATAGGTGTCGAGCACGGTGCCGAGGCGAGGGTCGACCGTCGCGTCGCCGCCCTCCGAGGGCTGCCCGTCTGTGCCGAGCCTGTCCGGAGTCGTCTCCATCATCAACTGCCTCCTGAACCACAAAGTAGCCTTCACGCGGCGGAAGGGTCAACAAAGTCCCATCGATAGGCTCATGCGCTGGCCGAACGATCTGCCCCGTCGCTCCCCGCGCGTGCACAACTGCATGGCGATAGGCCGCTTTGAACCGCCTGTTGCTCTGTCACAGAGGGCCTCTACTTTGGGTCAAAAGCAGCTCACCCTCTGGACGGTGCACGCGATAGGGCAGTTGGTGGGTGAACGGGGACTCGGGCAATTCGGTGATGGCGCCGGGTGGGGATTGCATCCTCTGCCACCGCCAGCAGGGCGGCCCCGCCTACGCCATCGCAGGCACCATCATGGGCGACTACGACAACGCGGAGAACTGCCGCGGCCTGCCAACCGCACTGGTCGAGATCATCGGCGCCGACGGCGTGGTGACACGCCTCACCTCCAACAGCGCCGGCAACTTCTACCTGAGCGCGCGCAGCTCTCGCATCGTGATGCCCTACACGGCGCGGGTGACCATGAATGGCCGGACCTACGCAATGGAGACAGAAACGAGCAATGGCTCCTGCAACTCCTGCCACACGCCCGGCGGAAACGGCGACACACAGGGCCGAATCGTCTTCCCCTAGGCCGCGCTTTCCGGCTCTCGTCCGCCGGGAGGCCGGCCGGCAGGCCGCGCTGCGCTACGGCGTGAGGCGGGCCGCGACAGCCACATCTGGCTCGGCTGCGAGCGCGGCGCCGAGGGTCGTGAGGGAGGCTGCTCCGGGCACAAAGACACCGTCGAGGAAGCCGACGACGGAGGCGATCGTCAGTTCAGCCTGCCGGCCACTTCGCATCGAGGGCGTCTCTGTCTGGTTCGTCGAGCAGGGCGCGACACACTCGGCGTTGACCACCTCTGCGGAGGCGCCGCCGAGCGATTCAGCGAGCGTGCCAAGCGTGCTGACATCGATGTCCGACACGACGCTCGAGCAGCCGATGACGTCGGGGTGGGGCACATTGTTGAAGAAGTCGCTCACCACATCGGCAAAGGCGGTGTGGCTTCCCCGTTCGAGAGAGACAACGAGCGATGGCGCCGGAATCTCCGCAAACGAGGCGACGCTGGAGGTGTAGTCAACGATCGCGTCGCCCGTTCCAAGCATGATGAGTGCAGGCACGGAGGTCGTCTCGAAGAGCGGCCGCGGCAGGTAACATGAGGGCGGCGCGAGGGCGACCACGGCATCGATGCGGGGGTCGTAGAACTCGGTCTGCCAGGTGGCGAGCATGACGGTCATCGCGCCGAGCGAGAGCCCGACATAGGCCATCTTCTCCGTGTCCACGCGGCCCTCGAGCGGCGAACCCGCGGTGGTGCCGAGCGCAAGCACGCGGTCGGCGAGGAGCTTGAGGTCGCCGGGCTGGTTGACCACATCTGCGACATCGGGCGGCTGCGCGAGCCGGTTGGTCTTCGGGAAGTCGGCAGAGGCGACGATGTAGCCGCGCGAGGCAAGAATCTCTGCGGTCTTGCGGTTGTCGGAGCGGGTGCTTCCCAGGCCGTGGGCCCAGATGATGACTGGTCCTGGAGCTGCGGCATCGGTGGGGTGCCAGATGGTGACCGGCAGACGACGGGGCTCCGCTGCCTCGCCGGAGCCGGCAGGGAAGGGCCGCGTCTCGTCCACGAGCTCGTCTGAGGTGGTGGCGAAGGTGTGCGGGCCCCGGAGGCGCAGCGAAGGCAGGAGAGGCTGCGCAGAGCCCTCGCCGGAGC
>JBIIFW010000426.1:0-2606 GCA_044236985.1 Bradymonadia bacterium
CATCAACTTCGCGTCGGGCGACACCTTCATCGACATCGTGATGGGCAAGGAGAAGGCGGAGAAGGCCTTCATGGCGGGCAAGATCAAGGCGTCGAACATGGCGGACCTGATGCGCTACGCGACCTCGTTCGACATGACGAAGGGGGCGAAGGAGATTGCGGCGCGGATTGCGGCTCCGGCTGCGGCTCCGGCTGCGGCTGCGGCTGCGGCTGCGGCACCCGCAGCGCCCCGCTCGCCCGTCGGTCTTCGCTACCGCGAGCCCGCCGAGTTTGCGCGCGCCGCGGACATCGAGGCCTATGCCAAGGCCACGCGCGACAGCAACCCGCGCTATGCTGAAGGTGCCGACCAGATTGCGCCGCCGCTCTTTGCGGTCCGCGCGGTGCACAAGATGGCGCAAGGCGCCGTCATGGATCGGAGCCTCGACCTCGACCTCGGCCGACTCGTGCATGGCGAGCAGGAGATGACCTTCCACCAGGTGCTCCGTCCGTGGGATCTCATGACCCCGCGCGGCCAGCTCCTGAAGGTGGAGGAGAAGGCTTCGGGCAAGGTCATCGAGCTTGGCCAGACCATCTTCGTGGATGGCGCTGCCGCGGTCGAGATCGTGAGCCGCTACTTCATCCGTGGCAACAAGTCGGGTGGCAGCAGCGAGCCGGTGGCAGAGCCGGAGCGCGGCACGCCGCTCTTCACGGCAACGGCCACGCTCGAGCCCGGCCAGACGGTGGATTACGCCGCCGCCTCGCGCGACGACAACCCCATCCACACCGACGAGGGCATCGCCAAGGCGGTGGGCTTCCCCTCGGTCATCGGCCACGGCCTGCTGACGATGGCCTTTGTGCAGCGGGGCGTCATCGACAACCTGCTTGCTGGCGAGGCTGCCAACCTCAAGCGGCTCAAGGTGCGCTTCTCCAAGCCGGTGCTTCCGGGCGACGAGATCACCACCCGCGGCTGGCTCAAGAGCGAGGCGAACGGTCGCCGCATCATCGAGATCGAGTCGGTGAACCAGCGTGGCGAGAAGGTCATCACGAATGGCGAGGCCGAGCTGGCTTAGGGCCGGTTCGCCAGCGCGCGAAGGCGAGGGTCGGACTTCCGGCCCTCGCGCCGTTTTTGGCTCAGGCGAAGCGCAGGGCGCGCTATGCCGTCCAGTCGCGGGGCTGCAGCGCGGCCACCATGCGGGCCTCGTCGGAGCCCGGCGCGGGGTGGTGGTCGTAGGCCCAGGAGGCGTTGGCGGGCATCGACATGAGGATGGACTCGATGCGGCCGCCCGTGCGGAGGCCGAACTGGGTGCCGCGGTCGTTGACGAGGTTGAACTCGACGTAGCGGCCGCGGCGGAGGAGCTGCCACTGGCGGTGATGGGGCTCGAAGGGGGTGCTGCCGCGCCGCTCCGCGAGGGGGAGATAGGCGGGGATGAAGGCCTGGCTGGCGTCGCGCAGGAAGGCGAAGCTCTCCTCGGGCTGGGTCATCATGTGGTCGAAGAAGATGCCGCCCACGCCCCGCATCTCATTGCGATGCGGGATGGTGAAGTAGCGGTCGCACTCCTCCTTCATCGCGGTGTGGTTGGCGACCGTGGGGTGGGCGTCGCAGACCGCCTTGAGGGTGGTGTGGAAGTGGCGGGCGTCTTCTTCGAAGAGGTAGTTGGGGGTGAGGTCGGCGCCGCCGCCAAACCAGCCCGTGCTGCCCCGCTCCATGCGCCGGTAGTTCATGTGGACGGTGGGGGCGAAGGGGTTGTGCGGGTGGAGCACGAGCGAGACGCCGACCGCGCGGAAGTGGTTCCCGTCGCCCGGCATATGGGTTGGTGCGACGCTGCCGAAGCGGCCTTCGACGACCGAGAGGTTGACGCCGCCACGCTCGAAGAAGCGGCCGTTCTCGATGACCCGGGTGCGACCCCAGCCGCGGAGGATGGGGGCTGCGGGGTTGGAGGCGTCGCCTTCGCCGCCCTCCTCGCGCTGCCAGTCGTCGCGGCGGAAGGTGGCGCCGCCCTCGAGCTCCTCCACCGCGGCGAGGATGCTCTCTTGGAGGGCGATCATGTGGTCGGTGGCGCGGTCGAAGAGCGACGGAGAAGACATGGCAGTAGCTCGCTTGCGGTGGTGGTGCGGGCGTTAGCAGCGGCGGTGACGCGGCGCACCTTTCCAATCTGGCGAGGCGGTTCTAGAGCGTCGTTCGCAATGGAAGTCACCGGTTGCAGCGGGCGAGGTAGGATGATGCGAGCTGTTTCGATGCGAATGCTGGTTGCGCTGGTGACGGCGGGTGTTTCGGCTGGTCTGACGGGCTGCAGCAGCGAGATTCCTGTGCGGAACACGGACCGTTCATCGGGCGGCTCGAGCTCGGGCGCTGGCGACACCGGCGTGGCCGACAGCGGTGCGACGGATACCGGGAGCTTGGACACGGGCACCGCTGACACGGGCAGCACGGACACGGGCAGCTCCGATACCGGCATCGCGGACACCGGCACCGCCGATACCGGCGTAGCAGACAGCTGGCCTGCCTCCTGGACGCGGCTCGAGGCCGACGCGCTCGCCGAGGTGAACGCGGCCCGCGCGCGGGGCGCCGATTGCGGTTCGGAGGGGGTCTTCGGGCCGGCACCTGCGCTCCGCCTGAACCCCATCCTT
>JBIIFW010000427.1:0-2603 GCA_044236985.1 Bradymonadia bacterium
TGATGAGCTCAAACTTGGGCGAGCGCTGGACGATGCGGGCGTGGCGACGGGCCAGTTTGATGGCTGCCTCGTTCGCCTCTGCGCCCGAGTTACAGAAGAACACTCGATCTGCGAATGTACGTCTAATCAGTTCTTCTTGAAGAAGAATCTGTGGCTCCGAGAAGTAGATGTTCGAGATGTGCGTCAGCTTGGAGATCTGATCCGTCAGTGCCGCGACCATCGCAGGATGCGCGTGACCCAGCGACAGCACCGCAATCCCGCCAAGGAAGTCGAGATACTCCTTCCCCTCCCTGTCCCAGACCCGCATCCCCTTGCCGTGATCCAGAACCACGCTCTGCGGGCTATACGACGGGCTCATGGAACTCCGACCGGCTGCCAACAACGACGCTGTCTCTCGCTTCTCCATCGCCCTACTCCTCTGTTCCCTTGCTCGGTCCGGACGGCCGGCGCGCCCGCGGGTGGGCCCGGTCGTAGACCTGCATCAAACGATCTACAGTCACATGGGTGTAGCGCTCCGTCGTCCGAAGGCTCGCATGGCCCAGCATCTCTTGGATGGCGCGCAGGTCTGCGCCTCCCTCCAAGAGATGGGTTGCAAAGCTATGGCGCAGCCCGTGCGGCGACACACGACGCACTGTGCCGGCCCGCGCCTGCGCCGCATCGAGCAGCCGCCGAACGCTCCGATCGCCCATCCGGCCGCCGCGGCTGTTCACAAAGAGCGCACGCTCCAGCAGCCCCTCGCGCAACAGAAGATGACGAACCGTGAGATAGCGCCGCACCGCCTCGACCGCCTTGCTGCCCACCGGCACCTCGCGCTCCTTGCGCCCCTTGCCGAGCACCCGGACCCAGCCCTCCTGCAGGGAAAGGTCGCCAAGGCTCAGCCCTACCAGCTCGCTCACACGAAGACCGGCCCCATACATGACCTCCCACATCGCCAAATCTCGCATCGACTCCGGAGTCTCCTCCTCCGCCTGCGGCTCGACCAGCTCGCGCGCCTCATCGGCCGTCAGAAACGAGGCCAGCGGCTTCTTCTGCTTTGGCGACTGAATCAGTGCGGGCGTCGACTCCTTGACCTCGCCCCGTTTGAGCAGAAAGCGATAGAAACTCCGCATCGCCGAAAGCCCGCGCGCCACAGACGAGCGCTCGAGTTCACCCTGACGGAAGGCAAGGAAGCGGCGCATCGAGGCGATCGTCACATCCTCCAGCCCGGCAGGCCGCTTGGCGCTCTCCTCAAACCAGCCGAAGAAGGAGCGGATGTCGCGCTCATAGCCGCTCAGCGTGTGCTTGGAGGCGTTCCGCTCCACCCGGAGGTAGTCGAGAAACCGTCGCAGCGGTTCGACCCAGGCAGAGGCAGGCGTAGGGCTGTTTGAGGGAACCTGTTCCATGGAGCGCTCGTCGCACGCCACCTGTGCGGGGGCAAGTTTCAGACGTGTGCGGTAGGTAGCGGACGGTCACCGGGCAGACGCTCCAGCGGTAGCCCTTCGGTCAGCGCCGGGTGCCGGTAGTTGCCCTGCAGAACCAGGCCGCGGCTCCGGGCAGGCGCAAGCCATGCCTCGAGGTCTGCCAGTGCCCGGTGCGACACGGCCTCGCGCCGGTCCGAACGTGCCGACCGCCCCGACTTCGCCTCCTCGACAGGAGGCATCATGCCAAAGTGGATGTTGGTCGGATGGTAGGCCTTCGCATCGATGGCGAGTTCGCCCGTGACATGCCGCCGCAACGCGCCGAGCGCCGTCGTAGCAGGCGGTAGGTCGAGCGGCTGTCCGGAGAGCTCGGCCGCCAGAAAGAGCGCCAGCAGCAGACCACTGGCCTGCGACTCCACATAGCCCTCTACGCCCGTGATCTGGCCGGCAAAGCGAAGATGGGGCGCCACCTTCATGGCGAAGCGCGCATCGAAGACCTCGGGCCCATGCACATAGGTGTTCCGATGGACCGAACCCCAGCGCATGAACTCGGCCTTCTCCAACCCCGGAATCATGCGGAAGACCCGACCCTGATCGGGCTGCTTCATCCGGGTCTGAAAGCCGACCAGATTGTAGGAGGTGCCTTCGCAGTTCTCCATGCGGAGCTGCACCACCGCGTAGGGGCGGCGGCCGGTGCGCGGGTCTTCGAGCCCTACCGGCTTCATCGGACCAAAGGCCAGCACCTTGTCGCCACGCGATGCCATCACCTCGATGGGAAGGCAGCCCTCAAAGAAGCGGGCCTCCTCAAAGGCATGGAGCTCCGTGAGCTCGGCTGCGCGCAGCGCCTCCACGAAGGCGTAGTATTCCTCTTTGTTCATCGGGCAGTTGATGTAGTCGTCGCCACTGCCCTTCTCGTATCGGCTCTGCGCAAAGGCGATGCTCCGATCGACGGAGTCGGCATGCACAATCGGTGCGACCGCATCGTAGAAGTAGAGCCGCTGCCGCCCCGTCATGGCCGTGATCTTCTCGGCGAGCGGTTGTGCCGTCAGCGGACCCGAGGCGACCACGAAGATGCCGGCTTCGGGGCCCGGAATCTCCGTGACCTCGCCGCGAACCACCTCGATGAGCTCCTCGGCGTTGACCACCTCCGTGACCCGGGCGCCAAACCGCTCTCGGTCGACAGCCAGCGCGCCGCCTGCGGGCACA
>JBIIFW010000070.1:0-9817 GCA_044236985.1 Bradymonadia bacterium
GTCGATGAGGCGGGTCGAGAGCTGGATTGTGCCGCCGTCCGAGGTCGCCTGCATCGCGTTCCGGAGGAGGTTGATGAGGACCTGGTAGATGGCGTAGCGGTCGACGCAGACGAAGCTGCCCGAGCGGAGCGAGATGGAGAGGTTTCGCTTGCGGGAGATGGGGTCGACCTCGGCGAGGCGGAGCGCAGCGGTAGCGATGGCGTCGGCGTCGTGGTGCGCGAGGTGGAGGGGCCGCTCGCGGTTCTCGGCGAAGTAGAGGAGATCGCTGAGGAGGGAGTCGAGCGCGCGTCCGCCTTCGAGGGTGCGCTCGACGACGTCGAGGAGCTCGGCATCGAGCGTGATCCGCTTGGTTGCAGCGGAGAGGTCGTCGGTGGCGACGCGGTGGGATTCGAGCGCCTGCCCGAGGCCGGTGGTGAGCCGTCCGAGGGTGGTGAGCCGCTCTGCGTGGAGGAGCTGCCCGCGGGTGCGCTGCAGCCGTTCGAGGGTACGTCCGAGGTGCTCGTTCTGCTGGGCGAGGTCGCGGATGCCGAACTCGAGCGCGAGCTCCATCTCGGTGGTCTCGTGGGCCTTCTGGATGGCGTCCACGACGGCCGGCAGCCCAGTGATGGAGGGGATGAGCCGGAAGACGCGCCAGTGGTTGATGGCGGTGAGCAGTACGGCTCGGTCCTGCTCACCGCCATAGAGGACGAGGCGTCCCGGCTCGGCGGCCTGAACGAGCTCGCGCAGGGCGGGTTCATTGGAGGGGGCGAGGTCGGATGGGGCGGCGAGGAGGACTGCGGGGCCGATGCTGGGTGGCAGCGCGCCATCAACAAGCGCGTGTACCTCGGCATCGTCGCCTAGGGCGGCAGCCAGAGAGGGCATGTGGGCGGAGAGCGCCCGAGAGACCCAGACGCGGAGCGGCGCGCGGAAGCGGTCGAGCAGTCCGGATTGTGATGCGAAGGCGCTACCCATGGGTGCCTCCGTCTGCGTCGGCGAGGAGGAGCGACGCGGTGGTGCCGAGGCCCGACGCGGAGGTGATCTCGAGGCTGCCGCCGTGTGAGGCGGCGACGAGGCGAGCGACCTCCAGTCCGAGCCCCAGAGATGGTGGGTCGAAGGCCGAGAAGAAGGGCTCGGGGGCGCGTGACAAGGTATCTGGGTCCATGCCGTCGCCGCGGTCGATGACCGAGATCAGGACAGCGTGGCGCGCGGCCCCGCTGGGTGCGACACGAAGGGCGACGGTGGCATCGTCCCGCGTGGCGCGCGCAGCGTTGCGGAGCAGGACGAGGAGGCCCTGGGTGACGCGCAGCGGGTCTACGGTGAGCCAGGTGAGGCTCTCGTCGAGTTCGACCTCGACCTCCGTCGCGGCAGTGTTTTCGGCGCGCCAGAGGACGAGTGTGTCTGCGATGAGTTCGCGTGGATCGACGCGGAGGCGCTGCAGCGCGCCGCTGTCGGCTTTGGCAAACTCCTGTGCCTCGTTGACGAGTTTGGAGAGGTGGTCGAGCGAGGCAACGGCCCGCTTGGCGGGTTCGCGAAGCGCAGATTCGGCTCCGGAGCCCTGCAGCAGCGAGAGCATGACGCGCATGCCTGCGAGCTGGTTGCGGATGTCGTGCGCGATGCCGGCGGTCATCTTGCCCAAGGTGGTGAGCCGCTCTGCGGCGACAAGCTGGTCTTGGGCGGCGCGGAGCTCATCAAGTGCGGTTTCGATGTCGTTGCGGCGGGTCTCGAGGGCAGCCATGAGATGGCCGAGCGAGGTGCGTGCGGCCTTGAGCTGCATGCCCTCTGTGATGGCGGCGCGGAGCTCGTCAGCGTTGTAGGGCTTGGAGAGGAAGCGGTAGGCTGCGCCGCGGTTGATGGCGTCGATGATGGGTTCTACGTCGGCGTAGGCGGTGACGACCATGCGGATGGTGTCGGGGAGCCTCTTGGAGGCCTCTTCGAGGAAGTCGACGCCGAGCATGCCGGGCATGCGCTGGTCGGTGACGATGACGTCGACGATGTCGCCGGCCTCGAGCTGGCGGAGCGCGTCTCTTCCGCCGGAGGCGGTGATGACGTCGAAGTGGTCCTCGAGGAGCCCTTCGAGCGTCTCGACGAGTGCCGGTTCGTCGTCCACGATCAGCACGCGGCGGCAGATCACCGGTTCGAGACCGAGATCACGCATCGAGGCGTGGAGTGAGGTGGTGTCGAGCATGAAGGGGCTCCCAAGATCGTAACACCCCCCCGACTTGCGACAAAATAGCCTGAGTGTCAACGAGCGCGTTCGGGGTTTGGCCGATCGGAAAACTGGTGGTACGATCGGCTGCGGCGAAACGCGGTTGTGCGAGCAAGGGAGCGGCAGGCGTGGGCAGGATACTGGTCGTCGACAATGACACGCTGGTCGCTGATCTGGTGGCGCTTCTGCTGCGTCGCAGAGGTCATGCAGTGACGGTTCTCGGAGATGTGGCGAGCGCGCTGGCCTTCATCGGCTCGAACCTGCTGGATGTTGTGGTCAGTGACCTGCGCATGAAGGGGCAGGACGGCGATGCGCTGGTCGCTGCTCTGCGCGACGACCTCGATGCGCCGCCCGTGGTGATGATGACCGCGGAGAGCGAGTTGGAGGTGCTGGAGCAGCTTGTGCGTGGCGGGATCCACGGCTTGGTCATCAAACCGTTCGAGCCGTCGCTGCTGATCTGTACGGTCGAGATCGCGATGCGGAAGTCATCCGAGATGCGCGGCCTGCGGTCTGCGCTCCGGAGCGGCGGCGCAACGGGTACGGGCCAGTGGTTTGCCATGCGCAACAAGGAGGAGCTGCTGGTAAGCGAGATGGCGTCGCAGCGGACAGTCTATGAGGCGCACGCACTCTCTGTGGCGAGTGGCATCGAGGGTGGCGTGGAGAGCGGGTCGATGCATGGCGATCGGTTCGCACGGTATGCTGTCACCATCGCAGCGTCGGCTGGCTGCACACCGACGGAGGTGGAGGGGATTCGCAGGGCGTCGCCGTGGCACGATGTCGGCATGATCGAGATGGTTGGTGCGATGCGGTCGAAAGGCGGGGTCTGGTCGGACGCAGAGGTTGCGCAGATGCGTGGCCATTGCGAGGCCGGTGCCAGGCTGCTCGTGCGTGGCGGTGCGCTCGTCGATGACTCGGCGGTTCGCATGGCGCGGTCGCATCATGAGCGGTGGGATGGTGGTGGCTATCCGCACGGGTTGCAGGGCGAGGAGATACCGCTGGAGGGCCGGGTTGCTGCGATCGCCGATGCGCTCGACGCGATGACGGCGCACAGGAGTTACCGGGCTCGTCTGGGTTGGGAGGAGGCAATGTCGCAGCTTCGCAGCGAGGCCGGCTCTGCCTTCGACCCTCGGCTTGTGGAGGCAGCGGGTCGAGCGGAGCCGGAGCTCCGTCAGATCGCCGCCTTCATCAAAGATGCGTGAGCGCTAGGGCGCGACGAGCCGGAAGGGGTTGCCGTAGATCCAGGGCAGTTCGTTGCGCGCGAGGCGGCCGAGCCGCTCGAGGAAGGGGAGGAGGTGGGAGGGCGTCAAGCGGACCTCCACCCGGTAGATGCCCGGGGTCGTGATGGGGAAGCGACTCTCGCCTGTTCCGCTCTCTGCGACCTGTTCCCAGGTGGTTCCTGTGGAGCGGAAGAGGAGGGTGCGGATGGTGGCATTGCCGCCTTCGGGCGTGCTGATCTGGGGCACCGTTGCCTGGATGTAGGCGCCCTCGGTTGGGAGGAATGAGCCCCCCATCTCGTAGCGGGTGCCTGCGGCGTCGAAGGCGGCGGCATCGAATCCGGCGGGGCTGCCGAGCGTGTCGAATCCTACGAAGCTGCGGCCTGTGGCGAGTGCGGTGCGGTAGGCAGCGAAGGAGTCGTCCTCCGCCAAGACGTAGTTTGCGAACCAACCGATCATGCGGCGGTAGCTGTCCATTCGCTCACCGTCGGATGCAATCTGTGGAAGGGTGTTCTCGTGAGCGTCGGTACCGCCGGTGCCGACGACGAGGCGGGTCATGTTGACGGTCGCCCACTTGTCGAGGGCATTCTGGTTGGGGGCGAGGAAGCCGAGGAGGGCGAAGTCGGGGTTGGCGCGGGTTCCGCCGCCGATGAAGGGGAAGACGGAGCCGGCAAAGCCGAAGGGATCGAGGCCGAGGAGGGGGCGGATGTCGGGGTCGATGTTGGCGTGGAGATTGTAGATTTCAAGGCCGCCGACATTGAGGTCATCGAGCTCTTCGAGCGTCTTGGACTCGGTGTGGGCAACCCAGGCGAGGGCGCCGGCGTCGCGGAAGCGAGACATGGCGACACCGTCGCTGCCGCGGAGCAGGGTCTGGTTCTCTGCGACGTCTGTGGAGAGGGGGCCGCGGAACTGGATGGGCATGAGCGCCGACTCCATGCCGGCGGTGATGGTGACGACGAAGCCATCCGGGCAGCGCATCTGGTTGTAGCGGCGGCCGTCGGCGTCAGTCACGAGCTCATCGGTGGTTGGGTCGAAGAGGAGCACATCGGGCCAGGCGGTCTCTGCGAAGAGGTCGGGGTGGTCGGTGAGGTTGGCGATGTCGATGCGGGTCTTGCAGAGCGCTGCGCGCAGGCTGGCGAGGCATGGAGCGTTCACCTCTCCATCGACGCGCGGGTCGCCGTCGCAGGCGTCGTGCGAGTGGGTGGAGTGGAGGTGGACGATGGAGCGGCGCCAGACCTTGCCGACCGGCGCGGGGAAGGTCTCGGCCAGCGGGTATTGCCGCACATAGACGGGGGCCGTGGTGACGGCGTCTGCGGTGGTGTCGTCTGCACTGCCGCTGCTGCCGGTATCGGCGGAGCCGCTCCCTTCGCCGGAGCCGCTATCTGCTGCAGCGGAGCCGTCGTTGGCGGCATCGCTGCCGACCGCGGACTTCTTGTCACTGCTGCAGCCTATCAGGCTGAGGGCGAGCAGGGGCGCGAGGAGTAGGGGGTGCTGAATGAGCCTGCGCATAGGTACCGCTGCTGGGTGCAAGGGAGGGAGTCACCGGAGCGTCGAGGGTAGCATCAGTCGGGTGCGATGTCTCCGAATTGTCACAGAGGCTGGGGGCTCCGCCGTGACGTGGCCAGGCGAGAAAGGCGCGGTTTCCGTTGTTGCCTAAGCGCCGACTTTGGGAGCACAGACTGTTCTAGGGCGGCCTCCAGCCTAAGGCCCCAGCCTGTTACAGGTGCGGCGGCGTCGGCTGCCTGCGGGCTTATCGCACGAGGAGCGAACCGGCGTTGGCGATCTGGTAGCCGTCGGCGTATCCGTCGGAGCTGCCACCCGCGTTGCGGTCGCAGTAGATCCAGGTTGCGCCGGCATCGCGGCTCATGCTGAAGGCGTGTGCGTAGGGCGAGCCGGAGGCGGCGGGCATGGAGCTCTCGACCCAGTACTCATCGTTGTTCGGTTCGCCTGCGGTGGCTGCGTTCCAGAGGGCGTTCGGCACGGCCGCCTTCCAGGTCCAGCTACCTGCGGCGGGGTCTGAGCCCGCGGGGCCGAAGCCCCAGCGCACGCGGAGGCGCGGGTCGGGGTTGACCGCATCGGAGCGGGTGGAGATGCCGTCGAGGTAGAGGCGGCCGTAGAGTGCGATGGAGGTGCCCGCGAGGGTGTCGATTTCGGTCGGGTATTGGAGCCTGCACCACTGGCCGCCGGTGATGGTCCCGGTGGGGCAGGGGCCGCCGACCGTGCCGGGCGTGCCGAGGAGCTGAGAGCCAAGGCCGGTGGAGGCGGCGCACCAGTCGGAGGTGCTGTCGGAGGCGGCGAGATTGAGCCGCGAGGGATCGAGCTGCGCTGCGACGCCGGCCCAGGCGAGCGAGGCCGAGATGGAGGCGCCGTCGACGAGTGTAGCTGCGCAGGTGAGCGACAGTGTTGTGACATCGTCGGGCAGCGAGAGACCCACGATCGAGAGGCTTCCCGGAGGCCGGATGGCGGTGGGGCTGGCGCGGAAGAGGGCGCGATAAGAGGCTGCGGGCAGGGTGGTGCCGGCTGGGAGCGTGAAGCGGGTGAGGCCCGTTGACGCGCCGGTTGCATCGAGGGTGCAGCCTGCGAGGTCGATGGAGCGGCTGCTCGTGTTGTAGAGTTCGATGAACTCGTCGAGGTCGTCTGCGGCGTTGTCGGCGATCTGCGAGCCGCGCGCGAGCAGTTCTGTGAAGACGACTTCGCCCGCCGCGATGGGTGGCGGTGGCGCGGAGCAGGCGCCGGCGAGGCAGACGAGGCCCGAGCCGCAGGCGGTGTCGAGGTAGGTGTAGTCGCAGCTCGCGCTGCCCGAGAGGATGGAGCAGGTGCCCGTCGGGCTGTAGTTGCGCACTGTGGTGCCGTCTGCGCAGCTGTCGTCGGGGACGCTCAGGCAGGGGTTGGGAGCACAGGCGCCCGCGACGGTCGCGATGCCTGCATTTGCGGGCTGGTAGCCGCCCTCTGCGCCGTCGGCTCCGGGGCCGGCGTTGCGGTCGCAGTAGGTCCAGGTGGTGCCACCGTCGCCCGAGAAGCGGAAGGCAAAGTCGGCGTTTGAGGTGCGGTCAGCGGGGATGCTCAGCGAGGTACTGTACTCGTCGTTTGCCGACTCGGCGTTGGGGCCCGGGTAGGAGGGCTCGGGGGTGGCGCTCGTCCAGCTCCAGGAGGCGGTGTCGGGCAGCGTTCCGGGGTCTCCGAATCCGGCTTGCGCGGTGATGCGTGCGTCTGGATCGTTGCCGCTCGTGCGGTCGGTCAGGCCAGCGATGTAGAGGCGGCCGTAGGTGTTGAAGGAGGTACCGGCTGCGACCGTCGGGTCGAGCGGCCACTGCAGACGGCACCAGCCGATGGTGAGCGGCTCGTTGCCGCACAACGCGTTGCTCGTGCCCGGCGTGGCGAGCTGCGTGGAGGTCGCAATGGGCGTGCTGGCGAGGCACCAGTTGGTCGCGCTGTCGTTCGCGTCGGCCCCAACACGGGCCGGGGAGAGCTGGATGGCGGTTCCGACGACGGTCTGGGCCGTCGTGATGGTGACCTCATCGATGAGGAGGTCTCCGCAGCGTAGGAAGAGCGACTCGCCCGTGTTGTTGAGGGTGATCCCGCGGTACTCGTAGGCAGCTGTGGCGCCGAGCAGGGCGACCTCGGCCGCGTTGCGGGCGAAGAGCGCGGTCTGGCCCGCACCGACGACGAGGGTGGAGGCGACGATGTGGGTGGTGGCGGCAGCATCGCTGAGCTCGCAGCCTTCCAGGTTGAGCGGAGCAGCGGTTGCGTTGCGGAGCTCGAACCACTCTCCAGCGTCGGCGCCCGTACCGCTCCGAGAGGCGGCCATCACCTCAGTGAAGTAGAGGTCGCCTCGAGCAGCCGGAGCGAAGATGGTGGTGACGCAGGCGCCGTCCGTGCAGGCCTCGTCCGCGGCGCAGGCGACGGTGGTGGTCGGGTAGTCGCAGCTGACACCACCGGCGCCGTTGTTGGAGCAGACGGAGGGGAGCTGGGTGAGCAGGGAGGTGCTGTTGATGCAGCTGTTGGCAGGGGGGGCTGCGCAGGGGTTGGGGATGCAGATGTCGGCCGAAAGCACGGTGAGGTCTCCCGCATTTGAAGGCTGGTAGCCGTCCTGGGCACCGTCAGAGCCCGCGCCAGCGTCGCGGTCGCAGTAGGTCCAGGTGGCCCGGGAATCGCCCGAGAAGCGGAAGGCAAAGTCGTAGCTGTTGGTTGCTCCGAAGGCAGGCGCGGCGAGCTGTGCCTGGTACTCGTCGTTCGCCGTTTCGGAGAAGGAGAGGCTGTCCCAGGTGGCGTTCGGGGTGGCGTCGAACCAGGACCAGGTCGGGTCGCCGGGGTCGGAGCCGATGGGGCCGTAGCCGACCTGTCCCGAGACCTCCGCTGCGGGGTCGTTGCCGAGCGTGAGCGTGGTGAGTCCGTCGCTGTAGAGGCGGCCGTAAACGGTGACCTCGTTGCCCTCGGTGACCTCTGTGGTGGTGGGGAACTGCAGGCGGCACCAGTCGATGTTGTAGGTCACGGGCGCGCAGCTGGCGTTGGGCTCGCCGGGCGAGCCGACCTTGCCGGCGCTGCCGTATGTGGTTCGGGCGGCGCACCAGTTGTCGAGCAGGTCGTTGGCATCTGCGTTGATGAGGTCGCGGTCGAGCTGCCGTGCGGTGCCGGCGACGCTGAAGCCGGCCGTCCAGGCGATGCGGTCGATCAGAACTCCGTCACAGCTGAGGTTCAGCGCGTCGGCGGTGTTGCCGAGGGTGATGCCGGCGTAGGTGTAGTCGGGGGTGATGCCGTGGTTCTCGATGGCGACGGCGGAGCGGGCCAAGAGAAGCCTGCCGCCGGCGGCGATGACGAGCGGGCCGGCAAGGTCGTGGATGTCGGAGCCGTCGTCGGTGATGGTGCAGCGTGAAAGGTCCAGCGCTTCGGCGGTGGTGTTGGCGATCTCGAACCACTCACCACGGTCGCCGCTGCCGGCCTGGGAGGCGGCCATGACCTCGGTGAAGACGAGAGCGCCGGCCGCAGACGGAGCGGGAGCTGCGTCGATGCACAGTCCGCCGCTGCAGAGCTGCTCCGAGGTGAGGCAGTTGGTGAGCGTGGTCTCGAAGGTGCACTCGGGCGTTCCGTCGGCGAGCGGGGCGCAGACACCGGTGGGCAGATAGGCGGCGGCGGTGAAGCCGTCTGCGCAGTAGTCGGGCAGCGGGATGGTGCAGGGGTTGGGCTCGCAGATGGCGGAGGAGAGGCTCAGCAGCGTGCCGGCGTCTGCGAGCGCGAAGCCGTTCTCTGCACCATCGGCCCCGGGACCGGTGTTGCGGTCGCAGTAGGTCCAGCTACTGCCACCATTGCCGGAGAAGCGGAAGGCGACGCGGCTCGACTGCGGCGCGGGCGCTACAAGTGTTCCCACATACTCATCGTTGTTTGGCTCGCCCGCGGTGGTGGCGTTGTAGCCGGGGCTGGGCAGGGCAGGAGCCCAGTTCCAGGCGCTCGGCGTGACGGTCGGATCGACCTCCGCGGGGCCGAATCCGACCTCCGCCCGCAGCGAGCCGTAGGGGTCGACGCCGGTGGTCAGCGTGGTGAGACCGGCGATGTAGAGCCGGCCCGACCAGCTCGTGGAGGCACCCTCCGTGACGACGGCAGAGGCAGGCGCCTGGAGCCGGCACCAGTTCACCGTCACCGGGTCGGGGCCGCAGGTCCGGTTGGCGGCGCCGGGCGTTCCCAACTTGCCGGCGGTGCCGTAGGTTGCTCGGCTCTCGCACCAGTTCTCGGCAACATCGTTGGCGGTGCCGTCGAGGCGATCGCTGTCGAGCTGTCGCGAGATGCCGAGCTGCACATCGGCGGCGGTGTAGTCGCGGCGGTCGATCTCGGTGCCGCCGCAGGTGAGGATGATGCTGTCGGTTGTGTTGCGGAGGCTGAAGCCGGAATAGATGTAGTCGGGCGTGAGGCCATGGTTGGCGACGGGGTCGGCGCTCCGGGCGAGCAGGCGGTAGCCGCCGGCGGGGATGATCAGCTCGCGCGCAATCGTGTGGGCGTCGGTGGTTCCGTCGCCGAGGATGCAGTTGCGAATGTTGAAGGCGGTGGTGGTGGTGTTGTGGAGCTCGACCCACTCGCCGTTGTCTGTGCCACCGCTGGACTGGGGCATGAACTCGGAGACGATGACCTCACCGGCGACAGTCGGCGCGCTCGGCGGCGGGGTGCAGATGGCGTCGATGCAGACCCGCCCCGTCGCGCAGGGGGTTGGGGTTGCGGGGTAGTCACAGAGGCCGCGGCCTGCGACCTCGGTGCAGCTGCCGGCGCCGTAGGAGATGATGCCTGAGCCGGCGAGGTTGCAGGTGGTGGGCGGCGGCGTGTTGCAGGGGTTGGGGTCGCAGACGCCGAGTACGGTCAGCTGGCCTGCGTTGCCGGGCTGGTAGCCGTCGAGGGAGCCATCGGAGCCGTCGGTGGCGAGGTCGCAGAGGGT
>JBIIFW010000071.1:0-9808 GCA_044236985.1 Bradymonadia bacterium
TCCGATCTCTTCGACGGCTCGCTCGTCGCCGAGCATCCGACCCTCACCGATGCAGAACTTGAAGCGGCGGTCGCCTTGGCCTCCGATCAATGGCGCATCGTCCGCCGCTTCGGCTCCGACGACCTCTCCGGCCGCCGCCGCGCCCTCGAGCGGCTCAGCGACGAGCTGGCCGCCGACCTCCCTGAGCTCGCCACGATGGCCGCCCGCGAGATGGGCCGCCCCTACGCGCAGGCCGCCGAAGAGATGAAGAAGTGTGTGCAGGCCTGCCGGCTCGTCGCCTCTCGCCTCGAGGGCTGGCTCGCCCCCGAACTGGTCACCTCCGCAGGCCCCTACGCCAGCATCGCCTCGGCCACCGTTACGCCGCGACCGCTCGGCCTCGTCCTCTCCATCCTGCCCTGGAACTTCCCCTACTGGCAGCCCATCCGCGCCCTGCTCGGCGCGCTCGCGGCCGGCAACTGCGTCCTGCTCAAGCACGACGAGCACCTGCCCGGTTGCGCCCGCCTGCTCGCCGAACGCATCGCCCGCGCAGGTCTCGACTGCCTCGTCACCTGGCTCCCCATCGACCGCGCGCAGACCGAGCGGCTCATCAGCGACCCCCGCGTCGCGGCGGTCACCTTCACCGGCTCCACCCGCGCCGGCCGCATCGTTGCCGCTACCGCTGGCGCTGCGCTCAAGCCTTCGCTCCTCGAGCTCGGCGGCTCCGACCCCTTCCTCGTCCTCGAGGGCGCAGACCTCCGGGCCGCCGCGAAGGCCGCCGTCCGCTCACGGCTCATCAACAATGGCCAGTCCTGCGTCGCGGCCAAGCGCTTCATCGTGCTCGATGCGCTCCACGACCCCTTCGTCGAACTGCTCTGCGAAGAGCTCGTAAAGGTCCGCATCGGCGACCCGCTCGACCCCGCAACCGAGCTCGGTCCGCTGGCCCGTCCCGACCTCGCCGAAACACTCCGAGATCAGGTTGCCCGCACCGTTGCGGCAGGCGCCTCTGTCGCCTTCGAACTGCCTGTCCCGCAAGGCCCCTGCTGGGCCCCCGCAACCATCCTCACCAACACCCGACCCGGCCACCCCGCCTTCCTCGAAGAGACCTTCGGCCCGCTCTTTGCCGTCGCCCGCGCAGCCGACACCCGCCGCGCTGTGCAGCTGGCGAACGCCTCCCCCTTCGCGCTCGGCGCCTCGGTCTGGGGCCAGCTTGAACCGTTTGAGCTCAGCAACCTGCTCGCCGCACTCCGCGTTGGCACCGTCGCGCTCAACGACATCGTCCGGAGCTACCCAGAACTCCCCTTCGGCGGTCGCGGCGACTCGGGCTGGGGCAGCGAACTGGGCCGAGAGGGCATCCGCGCACTCACCTTCCCGCAGGTGGTCACCGGCCGCGCCGACTAGGACTTAGCAGCCGGGATGCCACTTGATGTTGCAGCCAAGGCTGGGCCATTGGTCGGCAGGCGCGGCCTCACCGGCAACCAGCCTGTCGATCGCGCTTGCAAGGTCGGAGCCGGTGACCGGCAGCGGGCTGCCCGGCCGCGCATCGTCGAACTGGCCACGGTAGAAGAGCCCCTCCGGCCCGAAGAGGAAGAGGTCGGGCGTGCAGGCGGCCCCGAAGGCATGGGCCACCTCCTGTGTCTCGTCGAAGAGGAAGGGAAAGCGCCAGCCCTCCGCGGAGGCCAGCGCCGCCATTGCCTTGGGGCCATCCTCCGGGTGGGTCACGATGCTGTTGCTGTTGATGGCGACCACCGCGATCCCCGCGTCGACGGCCCGGTGCGCGATCGCCACCAGCTGCGCGCGGATATGGACCACATAGGGGCAGTGGTTGCAGACAAACATCACCAGCGCCGGACTGCCCGGCTCCGGCAGTGCGCACAGCCGCCCTGTCAGCGGCTCGAGCAGCGCGAAGGGCGGAATCGGACGGCCGAGCGGCAGCATGCGGGAGGCGGTTCGAGCCATCGGGAGACCTCTCAAGCGAGTGAGCCGCCCTGCTAGTCGCGCCGCCACCCGCCGTCGAGGGTGGCAGCGCTCGCAAAGTGTGCTAACCCCTCGCCCAACCTCGGAGCTGCGTTCGCGCGTGTCACACCTCACCGACACTCAATCTGTCTATCTCGGCAGCGACCCGCGCCGGGTTGATTGGCTGGTGGACCTGCCTGTTGTCTCAGGCTGCCACTGCCGCCTCTTCCTCCGCGACGGGGAGATCTGGATCGAGGACCTCGGCAGCACCAACGGGACCTATGCCCACGGCCGACGGCTCGAACCCAACGCACCGGCCGAGGTCGCCCTCGGTGAACTCATCTTTCTCGGAAGCCGCGAGAGCCTGCGCATCGAACGGCAGCTCCTCCGCAAGCTCGACGAACCCGCCTCCTGGACCGCCCCCCGGCGCCTCACGACGACCCGTGTGGACGACCCCGACCTCGCGCTCGCCCGCACCCTGACCTCGCCCAAGCCTGCCAGCTCGGCCCGGTCGGCGCGCGCCACCCAGATGCTTCACTTCGCAGACGCAACGGTGCACCTCGCCGAGGCGCTCCCAGAGCCGTCTGTCGCGCCCCGCGTGACCGCTGCGGTCAAGGCTGTTCCGACAGGCGGCAGCGGTGGCTCCTTCCTCTCGGGAGACCTTGTCGCAGGCCGCGTCATCCGCGTTGGCCGCGACGCCGAAAACGACATCGTCCTCGACGCCGCGATGGTCTCGGCCTTCCACTGCACCATCACGCTCGTCAGCCGTGATCAGGTCCTCGTCCAAGACCTTGGCAGCACCAACGGCACCTTTCTCAACGACCGCACGAGCCGCATCTCCCAGGCCCCCGCATCGCCCGGCGATGTGCTCTATCTCGGCAGCTACCGTCTGCCGCTCGCCCGCGTCGTCAAGCTGCTCTCGGGCGGCGGCCGGCGGGCCAATGAGCTGCCGCTCCCGACCGGATCGCCCTTCACGATTGGACGCGAGGCGAGCGCCGTCGACCTCGTCCTCGACAAGCCCCAGATCTCCCGCCGCCACCTCGAGGTCCGCCGCGTCGGAGACGCCTTCGAGGTCACCGACCTCGGCAGCGCAAACGGCACCTTCCTCAACGGCACCCGCATCGTCGGTGCGGTCCGCGTCACCGCCGCAGACCGCCTCTCCGTCGGTAGCCTCCAGTTCCGCCTCGATCCTGCCGCCGGCGTGCTCCGAAAGGAGTATCTCGGCGACATCATCCTGCAGGCTGAAGGGGTCTCCGTCGATGTGCCAGACGCCAAGTCGCCGGGCGGCCGCAAGCGCATCCTCGACAACGTCTCCTTCACCGTCTTCCCCACCGAGTTTGTCGGCCTCATGGGTCCCTCCGGCGCAGGAAAGACAACGCTGATGATGGCGCTCAACGGCTACGCAGTCCCCAGCGAAGGCCAGAGCTTCCTCAACGGAACCGACCTCTACGAGAACTACGACGCCTTCCGCGGAAACATCGGATATGTCCCGCAAGACGACATCATCTTCCCGCAGCTCACCGTCTACGAGTCGCTCTACTACACCGCCCGCCTCCGCCTGCCGGCAGACACGAGCCACGAAGAGATCGACGCCAAGATTGAACGCATTCTCGCCAAGCTGGAGATCCAGCAGACCCGCGATGTGCAGATCGGAGACGCCATTCGAAAGGGTATCTCCGGCGGTCAGCGCAAGCGGGTCAACCTCGCTCAGGAGCTCATCACCGAGCCCGCTCTCCTCTTCCTCGACGAGCCCACCAGCGGCCTCGCCTCCGAAGACACCATCAACGTCATGCGGCTGCTCCGCGGTCTCGCCAACGAGGGCAAGACCATCCTGCTCACCATCCACCAGCCCTCCCTCGAGGCCTACCGGATGATGGACAGCGTCATCTACCTCGTCCAGGGCGGCATGGCCTATTACGGCCCCACCTACCCCGACTCCATCGCCTACTTCCATCCCGAAGTGACCGACCCCGAGGAGCTCGAGCAGCTCCTAACCGACCCCTCCGCCGCCCTCCGCCCGCTCTCTCATGAGCAGCGAGACGCGCTCTCCGCCCCCACCGCCGAAGAGCGCCAGCAGCGGGTCCGTGAACTCATCGACAGCCGCGCCGCCACCTACGAAGCCTCGACCTATCACCAGGAGCTCGTTGTCGAGCGGCGCGTCGGCCAGCGCTCCGTCGAGCTCCGCGCCGGCAGCAAGCAGAAGACCAGCCGTCGCGGCCTCTGGCGACAGTGGCGCATCCTCAGCGAGCGGGCCGCCCGAATCAAGTGGAAGGACCGGACCAACACCGCCATCCTCACCATGCAGGCCCCCATCATTGCCGCCGTCCTCGCCTTCGTCTTCTCGCGCGGCGGCACCACCTACTTTGACCAGCTCGCGCGCGGACCCGCCGCCCTCTTCCTGCTCGTCGCCTCCGCCGTCTGGTTCGGCTGCTCCAACTCCGCACGCGAGATCGTCGGCGAGCAGGCCATCTACCGCCGCGAGCGGATGGTCAACCTCATCATCCCCAGCTACGTCCTCTCCAAGTTCGCCGTGCTCGGCGCCGTCTGCGCCCTGCAGTGCGCCGTGCTCCTCGGCCTCACCTACGCGCCGCTCCACCTCTCGGGCGACCCGTTCGTCATGTATGGCCTGCTCCTGCTCACCTCGCTCGCGGGGCTCGGCATGGGGCTCACCCTCTCGGCGCTCGCCAACAGCTCCGAAGCCGCCATCGCGCTCGTCCCGCTCCTCCTCATCCCGCAGATCATCCTGGGCGGCGTCATCATGCCCATCCAGGACCTCTCGCCGGCCATGCGAACGCTCGCCTCCACCATGGCTGCCCGCTGGGGCTTCGAGGCCATGCTCCACGCCGAGTATGGCGACGACGACCTCTCCGCGATGCAGCAGGAGTGCGGCATCCCCGACTGCGTCTGGGGCGTCAATCCCGCCACGAGCAAGTTCATCTACTACCCGGGCGACCCGACCAAGCGCGAGGCCGCTGCCTCCATGGCCGGCATCGCGGCGGTCGGCGAGGGGCTCATCCCCGCTGTCGAGCCGGCCGTCTCGAGCGCCGTCTGCCAGGCATTCTGTGTCGCCATCCAGAACGGCCACGATGTGACCCCCATCGACCGCTCCTTCGGCGCCAGCGCTGCAGACCCTCTCCGCTCCGAGGCCAACCAGGAGATCGCTGTCGTGGGTCAGGCGTTGGGCCAGTATGAGGCACCGGGCCCGAGCCGGCGGACGAGCCTCGCAACCAGCGCCGGCGTCCTGCTGGGCGGCAACCTCTTCCTCCTCATTCTCGTCATCGCAATCCTCCGGGCCCGAGACGTCGAGGTCGAGTAGCCGCTTAGGGCTGCCCGGAACCCGCCGGTGCCGGCGGATTGGCTGGAGCCTCAACGGCCGCTGCCTCGGGCAGCGCAGGCAGCGAGCAGGCAGGAAACTCCTCGCGGAGACGGGCAGCAAAGGCGGTCAGCTCCTGCAGCCGCGGCTCTAGGACCGCACGCTCGTATTCGAGGAGCAGCGCACTGCCGAAGGCCTCTTGCAGCCGGTCCAGCGACCGCGCCACCTGCGTCGCCGTCATCGTCGCATCGGTGCAGGGGTCGGAGCCGTCGCGAAGCGCGACCCGCCCCCGCCCGTAAAACTGCATCGCCTTGAGCAGGTCGGCACCCAGCTCGGCAAGCTGGCTGTCGAACCGCACCCCCGCCGCCTGCTTCCGCAGCAGAGGAGGGCAGCGGTCGGAGAGGGCGTTGAGAGAGAGCATGACACTGTCGAGCTCGGCGGCTTGCGGCAGCGCCATCTCTGCCTTCCAACGCTCGACCGCGCCGCGGCAGCGTTTCAGATCCACCTCCACCTCCGCCGGGGCTGCGGCAACAACGGGTGCTGCTGCGACAGCTACTGCCTTCTGCGCGGCTGCAGGCGCCGTCGTAGGCGTGGGCTCTGCCTCTCGGCTCCCCGCCCAGACAACCCCCAGCAGGGCCAGCGCGCCCGCCGCGATCACGCCCCACACCGCCCGCTGCACCTTCGGCGAAGCCGGCTCAGCGACGGGGATTGTCGTGACCCGACCCATCGGCGGCGCGGCCGGTGCCAGACGCCGGCTCGCGCGCGGCCCCACCGTGGCATCGTTCCGCAGACGCATCTCCACGGTCTCGCCGCCGGGCGACACGGGCGCCTCGGGAGACTGCGTGTTGGCGGCGTCGCTCGCCCCCTGGGTCATCTCCGGCGACCGCCACTTGGGAGCCGTCGCCGGTCCTACCTGTGGTGCTGCGGCGATACCGCGCCGGAGCGCGGGTGTCCGCCCGCTGTCGAGCGTCAGGAGCAGGAGCTCCCGCATCTCGGTGCAGCTCCCGAACCGCTGCTCGGGGTCCTTTGCCATGGCCTTCATGACAACCTTCGCCACCTCCTCCGACAGCTCCGGCCGGACCGTGCGTGGGTCGGGCGCCGGCTCGTGGAGGTGGGCCATCATGAGCGCAAAGTCGGTGTCGAGCGGGAAGGGCGGCTGCAGCGTCAGCATCTCGAAGAGCGTGCAGCCCAGCGAGTAGATGTCGGCCCGACCATCCACTGTCTTGGCGCTCGCGAGCTGCTCGGGCGAGATGTAGTAGAGGGTACCCATGGTGGTGCCCGTCGCCGTTCGCCCCTGGCTGCTGAGCAGCTTGGCGATGCCGAAATCGGTCACCCGCGGCTGTGTCCCGCCGCCTACCCGCGCCATCATGATGTTGGCCGGCTTGAGGTCACGGTGAACCACACCCTCTGCGTGCGCGAGCGCCATCGCATCGAGCACCGCGCAGATGATCTGGCAGGCCTCCTCCTCCGACAGCAACCGATCCAGCCGGCGCAGGTATTGGTCAAGGCTCGGACCATCCACATACTCCATCACGATCGCCGTGACGCCGCCCTCGTTGATGGTGTCGGTCACCCTCACAATGTTGGGGTGAACCAGGTTGGCCTGGATGATGCCCTCCTCAAGGAAGCGTCCCCGCGTGTCGGGGTTGCGCGCCAGCTTGGAGACGAGTGTCTTGATGGCAACCAAATGGCCGAGGCTGGTATGCTCCGCCTGATAGACCATGCCCGCGCCGCCCTCGCCGAGCATCTTCCCGATGCGGTAGGTCCCCTTGAGGATCTCGCCCGCGTCGAGCTGGTCGATGTGTTTTTGGGCGTCAGCCACGCGAGCGTCGATCCTGAAAGAGCCCCCGCGTGCGGCGGGTCGTGCGGACCACCGAGGCCGCCGCTGCTCTGGTTACCCCGCGTCGAGCAAAGTTGAAAGTGGGGTATCGCTGTGATACCTTTACTCTGCGGGCAAATCGTCTAGCCATCGTGAAGGCTTCGTCGGCCTGTGTGGTCGGGTCGACTGCAGCGCAGCGTTTCTCAGCAAGGTGCGATGAGCGAGCCCTCCAACCTTCAGGTCACCTTCGAGGCGCACTCCGATGTGGGGCGCGAGCGGAGCGAAAACCAGGACGCCTACGGGTCGCACCGGGGAGCGGGGTTTGGCTCCTACTTCGTCTGCGACGGCATGGGTGGCCACGCAGGTGGCTCCACCGCTTCACGCCTCGCGGTGTCGGTCATCGAGCAGCGGCTCGCCGACTCTCCGCTGCCGGCCCGTCAGCGCATCGAGCAGGCCATCCGCGAGGCCAACGACGCCATCCACGAGAAGGCCTTCAGAGAGCGCGAACTCCGCGGCATGGGCACCACCATCGTCTTCGTCGGCATCGATGAAGAGCGCAGCGAGGCCTACGTCGCCCATGTCGGCGACAGCCGCGTCTATCACCTCCGCGGGAACATCCTCCGCCGCGTGACCAAAGACCACACCATGGTCCAGCGTCTCGTCGATGAGGGGCTCCTCACCGAGGAGCAGGCCGAGCACCACCCCAACTCCAACATCATCAGCCGCTCCCTCGGCGGCAGGCCCGAGGTCGAGGTCGAGTTCACCGACACCCCCATGGCCATCCAGGATGGCGACCTCTTCGTCCTCTGTAGCGATGGCCTCCACGGCCTGGTCACCGAGATGGAGATCGCCCGCATCGCCTCCTCCATGCCACCTGCCGAGGCGGTACGGAAGCTCATCGCCCGCGCCAACGAAGAGGGCGGCCACGACAACATCACTGCCGAGATCGTCTTGATTGGAGCGCAAGGCGCCGCTCCCGACCGCTTCGAGCTCGTCAAGCCGCCAATCGGTCACACCCCGACCCCCGCGCCCGTAAAGACCGGATCGACCGGGCCGATGGGCTCCTACAAGACCGCCCGTACCATCCAGATGGATGTGCGCTCCATCACGGGCGAGAATGCCCGTACCCCAGAGCCTGCACCTGAGCAGCCCTCCGCATTCGAAGAGACCCCGGACACTGCTGCCCGCCGCCTCTCCCTCACGCCGGCTGCGCTTCTGCCGGTGGAGGATGCCGGCAGCCAGAACAGCCGGAGCATCATGGTCTGGGTGGCCCTCGTGACTATCATCTTGCTGATCGTCGCGGTGGCCGTCCTGCTCTGGCAGCTCGCGCAATAGGCTACGCCGAGAGCGTCCGAAGCAGCACCTCCTCTGCGCCCGCAGCGAAGGCAAAGTCGCGGTCGGTCAGACCGCCGGCGTCGTGCGTTGAGAGCCGAAGCGTGACCCTGTCGTAGACATTGTAGAGGTCGGGGTGGTGGTCGAGCGCGCGGGCGACCTCGGCGAGGGCGACGATGAAGGCCATGGCCTCGTCAAAGCCAGCAAATCGTAACTCGCGACGGATGGCCGCTCCCTCCTCCACAAGGGTCCATGCGGGGAGGGTGGAGAGAGCTTCATCAATCTGGGGCTGGGTCAGGCGTGCAATCATGCTGGCTCACGGGCGGGATGATGGGCGCCGGAGCATCGCCTCCGCGTCGGTGCTGTGCAAGTGCTGTCGCGCGACCTTCCGCTTTGCCAACCCGTCGCCGCTTTGGTAGTCGCCCCGCCGGGCGAGGCGGCATTCGTCGTCACAGGTTTCGGGGCAGCATCGCGACTGCGGTCTGCTCCCTTTTGGGAGGCACAACGGTCATGAAGTTCTTTATCGATACGGCAGATATCTCGGAGATCCGCGAAGCACACGCCATGGGCATGGTCGACGGCGTCACCACCAACCCCTCGCTCATCGCCAAGACGGGTCGCCGCTTTGAAGATGTCCTCCAAGACATCTGCAGCATCGTCGATGGCCCCATCTCGGCCGAGGCGGTCGCGGAGAGCGCTGCCGACCTGCTGGCCGACGGCCTGCGTCTGTCGGCAATCCACCCGAACATCGTCATCAAGCTCCCCCTTACGGGCGAAGGTCTCAAGGCCTGCCGCGAGCTCACAAACCGGGGCATTCGCACCAACGTGACGCTCTGCTTCTCACCCGCCCAGGCCCTGCTCGCCGCCAAAGCCGGCGCCACCTGGATCTCCCCCTTCGTCGGACGGCTCGACGACATCGGTCACACCGGCATGGATCTCATCAGCCAGATCGTCACGATCTACGGCAACTACCCATCGCTAAAGACCGAGGTGCTGGTCGCCTCGGTGCGCCACCCGCTCCATGTGGTGGAGGCCGCGATGATGGGCGCCGACGTGGCGACCATTCCCTTCTCGGTCATTGGCCAGCTGCTGAAGCACCCGCTGACCGACATTGGCATCGAGAAGTTCAACAAGGACTGGAAGAAGGTTCCGGTCTGAGTCCGAGGCCGTAAGGGCCTACGCTCCCTCCAGAGTTCCTTGAATGCGACGAAGTCTCTCCCGCTTCTGGTGGCTTCACTCCGGTTTGGACGGGTATCCATGCGTCAGCACTTCTGGTTCGTTCCGCTATGTCTTCTCTTCGTCGCCTGTGACTCCGGCTCGCCTGCCAGCAGTGGAGCGCAGGCAGAGGCAGTCGACGGATCAGAGGCAGCTGTTGCTGCCGCTTCCGTTGGCGTTGGTTCCACCGATACCTC
>JBIIFW010000429.1:0-2589 GCA_044236985.1 Bradymonadia bacterium
GACGCCACTTTGCGCGCCGTCTCGGGCTGCATCTGCAGCGCGCCCATCGCGTCGGTCCCCGAGATCTGCGCAGGGTTGAACCGGCTCTCCTGCCGCATGATGCTGTAGACAAATCCGGGGTAGATGCCGAACTCCGAGGAGACCCCTTCGACCACCTCGCGGTAGGCGCGCGGGTAGGCCATCACCGACCGAAGCCCCGTCGGCGAGATCATGCCGGGGAAGCCGGCAATCGAGTTCCAGGAGCCCTTCCACATGTCGTGGTAGTCGCCCACCATCAGGTCGAGCGCGTGGGTCCACGACTCCTTCTCGTCGCGCGGCACCATGGTGAGCAGCCGCGCGCGCAGCGGCGCAAAGCCCGACCGAGCGGCCGCCCCTTCACCGAGCGCTGCGAGCGTCTTCACCCGCTCCCACTGCGCCCGCTCTTCGGGTTTGAGGCGGGCGAAGGTGGCTGCATAGACATCCACCCGCGGCGCGTCGTTCGCAACGCCACCGCCACGGGGCCACCAGACCGCGCTCGCCCTTGCATCGCCGCCCGTCATCTCCGCTCGGAGCTGCTCTCCAAGCATGCCGTAGTAGGTGAGCGGCCAGCGCTCGCGGAGCCGGTCGAGCCGCGCTACTGCCCGCTCCTTGCGACCCAGCTTCCACTCCGCAAAGGCCTCCCAGTAGTAGGCCTTGCCCTCCATGAGCGGGTTGCCGAGGGGAATCAGCGTCTCCCACGCCTCAATCGCCTTCTCCCACTGGCCGAGCCGCATGTAGGCCCAGGCCCGGAAGCCGTAGACGTAGGAAGACTTCTCGGCCTTGCGACCATACTTTTCGATGAAGGCGTTGAAGCCGACGATGGCCTGCTCGTTCTCGCGGTGGTCGTAAAAGAGCCAGCCGGCGAAGTAGTCGGCAAGCATCACCTCTTCGCCCTTCGGGTAGCGCCGAACATACTCGGCCAGCGCCGAGCGTGCCTCGTCGTAGCGCTCCTGCACCATGTAGGCCCGCGCCAGCAGAAAGAGCGACTCCGCGGCCCGCGGCTTGCCCGGCTGCGAGAGCTCGAGGAAGTATTGTTCCGCCTCTGCCGGCCGGTCGCGGAGCTTGCGCAGCCCGATGAGGCCGAGCTTCCAGATGGCCTCGTCGTGCCGCTCCGGGTTGTTCTTCACCCGCTCATACTCGGCGCGGGCACCGGCGTAGTCCCAGCCATCGAACTGGTTGCCGGCACGACGCCAGCGCTGGCCGTCCGACAGCGCCTCCGGCGTTACGGTGAGCCCCGGCGCCTTGGTCGGAATCTCCGCGGGGAGCTCTACGAGAAGGCTCGTTGCGAAGCCGCGCGCGGCCTCGTTGCGGCCCGCGGCCTTGGCCAGGTCGTGCGCCAGACGCAGCAGTCGCGCCTGCTCGTCGCGCCGCTCGAGCCAGGGCCCTTTGATGGTGTCGCGCTGCCGCAGCAGCTCATTTGTGAGCCGGTTCGACTCCTCCGTCCGCCCCAACTTGGAGAGCAGCTCTGCCCGCTCGAGGCGCACCTCAAACCGCTCGCTGTCGCTCTCTGTGCTCCGCTCCAGCGCCTCGAGGGCCTCCACCGCCTCGCGGTCGAGTCCGGCCGCGCGGGCCGCGTCGTGACGCAGCTGCCAGCGCACCTCGTCGGCCCCCTCGATGACCGGCAGCGTCGCGGCCAGCCGGTAGGCCTCCGCAGGCCGCCGCTCCACCAGCGAGCGCGCCTCCAGGAAGTCGGTGATGACCCGCGCCGGCGGCAACGCCTGCGCCTGCTCCGACGGCAACATCAGGGCTGCTGCCAGCATCAGCCAGCAGATGCTGACCCCTTCGAACCTCTTTGCTCCTGCCATGACCTGCTCCGCCTGTTTCGTCCGACCCTAAAGCAAACCCGCACGAAGTGGTATGCAAACCGCTCACCGTGCCGCACCCATCGACGCTGTTGCTCATCATCTCTACAACTCCGCTCGGCGCCCGTTTGCTTCCGCGCCTCGCCACAGGTCGCTCATGAGACTCCGTCCCGCGCTCCTCCTCGCCTCGCTCCTTACCGCCTGCGGAGGCGCAGGGGCAGGCGCACCCAAGCTGCCGCCCCTCCGCACCGTCGAGCGTGTCGACCTCAACCGCTACCTCGGCACCTGGTTCGAGGTCGCCAGCTTCCCGCAGCGCTTCCAGAAGGGCTGCACCGCCACGCAGGCCAGTTACAGCCTCAACCCCGACGGCGACCTCACCGTCCGCAACCGCTGCAACAAGGGCGGCCTGAACGGCCCCGAGTCCTCCGTCGAGGGCAAGGCACGCGTGGTCGACAAGGTCACCAACGCCAAACTCGAGGTCTCCTTCTTCTGGCCCTTCTGGGGCGACTACTGGGTCATCGACCTCGGCCCCAGTTACGAGTTCGCCGTCGTCGGTCATCCGAGCCGCGACTACCTCTGGATCCTCAGCCGCACCCCCACACTCTCTGCCGCAACCTACGACGCCATCCTCGCCCGCATTGTCGCTCAGGGCTACGACCTGAGCCGGCTGCAGCGCACCCTGCAGGTCAAGGCGGAGTAGCGCTCGTAGGCGAGACTGCGCTCGCGGACTGCTTCCGCAAGAGGTGGCGCAGCAGCAGCGCAGTCTCGC
>JBIIFW010000430.1:0-2585 GCA_044236985.1 Bradymonadia bacterium
GACCCGGTGACCTTCACCAACCCCGACCCGGTTGCGACGGGCCCCTTCACGGTGGTCCGCTCCTTCTCGAACCAGATGTATGAGCTGGGGCGGAACCCGAACTACTGGCAGCCAGGCAAGCCCAAGGTGGAGGCGCTCCGCTTCCTCGCCTACCCGAGCAACGACCAGGCCAATCTGGCGCTGGTGGAGGGGAGCGTGGACTGGGCGGGCAACTTCGTGCCGGCGATAGACAGGACCTTCGTCTCGCGTGACCCAGCCCACAACGGCTACTGGTTTCCGCTGATGGGGAGCACGGTGTTTCTCTATGCCAACACGACGCGGAAGCCCTTTGACGATGTGCGGGTGCGGCGGGCCTTGAGCCTGTCGATTGACCGGGCGAAGGTGGCCGACCTGGCGATGTATGGGACGACTGTGCCGAGCGATCCGACGGGGCTGAGCGACGGGTATGGGTCGTGGCGGACGGAGCTCGGGCCGGCAGAGAACTGGACCCGCTTTGATGTGGCGGAGGCCAACCGGCTGCTTGACGAGGCGGGGCTGGCGCGTGGTGCCGACGGCATGCGGCGTGATGCGAAAGGGGCGCCGCTGACCTTTGAGATTGGCGTGGTTGCAGGCTGGTCGGACTGGGTGCGGGCGGCGCAGCTGATTGCGCGCGGTCTGCAGGAGGTGGGCGTGGAGGCGAAGGTGCGGCCGTCGGAGTTCAGCGCCTGGTTCTCGTCGCTGCAGCGGGGTGAGTTTGACCTCGCGGTGAGCTGGTCGACCGACGGGCCGACGCCCTACGCCTTCTACCGCTGGCTGATGGCGCCCGCGACGGTGCTGCCTGTGGGCGAGGTTTCGCCGGGGAACTGGCACCGGTTTGGCGATGATGAGGCGGGCCGTCTGCTGGAGCAGTTTGAGCAGACGGCGGACGAGGCGCAGCAGCGGTCGATTGTGGAGGGGCTACAGCACCGGTTTGCGGCCACGCTGCCGGCGATTCCGCTCTTTCCCGGGCCGCAGTGGGCGGCCTTCACGACGCGGCGGTTCAAGGGCTTTCCGACGAAGGAGAACCCCTACGCGTCGCCGTCGCCCAACGCGGGCGGCGCATCGCTCCTGGTGCTTACCGAACTGCAGCCGGTGGAGGCGCCATGAGGTATGCGCTCCGGCGGCTCGGATTCTACCTGCTCGCGGCCTGCGTGGCGGTGGTGCTGAACTTTCTGATTCCGCGGCTCATGCCGGGCGACCCTGCGTCGACGATGTTTGCCCGGTTTCAGGGGCGGCTTGCGCCGGAGGCGATGGCCTCGCTGCGGGCGGCCTTCGGCTTCACGGGTGGCTCGCTCGGGGAGCAGTTCGGCTCCTATCTAACGCACCTGGTGCAGGGCGATTTGGGCATCTCGATTGCCTACTTCCCGGCGCCGGTGACCGAGGTCTTCGGCACGGGGCTGCTCTGGACGATGCTACTCGCTGGGGGGAGCCTGGTGGTGGCTTTCTGTCTCGGCACGGCGCTTGGGGCGCTGGCGGCCTGGCGGCGGAATGGCTGGCTCGACTCGGTGCTGCCGCCGCTGCTGGCGCTGCTTGGGGCCTTTCCCTTCTTCTGGCTGGCGATGCTGGTGCTGGACATTTTTGGCTTCCGCCTCGGCTGGTTCCCGCTGCGGCATGCGCATGGCCCCGACATCGCGCCGGGCTTCAGCTGGGCCTTTGTGAGCAACGTGGCCTACCATGCCGCGCTACCTGCGATGACGGTGGTGGTGGCGAGCGTAGGCGGCTGGATGCTGAGTATGCGCAACACGATGATCGGCATCATGGGGCAGGACTTCATGACGCTGGCGCGGGCGAAGGGGCTCTCGCCGTCGCGGATTCTGGTTCGTTATGCGGCCCGCAACGCGCTGCTGCCGAGCGTGACGGGCTTTGGCATGGCGCTGGGCTTTGTGCTGTCGGGCTCGCTGCTGACCGAGATTGTCTTCTCCTATCCCGGGCTCGGCTACCTCATGGTCGTTGCAGTGCGGAACCAAGACTACCCGCTGATGCAGGGGCTTTTCCTCATCATCACGCTGTCGGTGCTGGCTGCGAATTGGGTGGTGGACCTGATCTACCTGCGGCTGGATCCGCGAACGAGGCGCAATGAGTGACCTCTTCTCGTCGCTGATGCGGAACCGGAAGGCGCGGCTCGGCCTGGTGCTGGTGGGCTTCTTTGTGCTTCTGGCGCTGGTCGGGCCGCTGCTGGTCGGCGACCCGACGGCCTTCGTCGCGCGGCCCCATCTGCCGCCGGACGGGGCCCACTGGCTCGGGACCACGGGGCAGGGGCAGGATGTGTTGGCGCAGTTCGTGGCGGGGTCGCGGACGACGCTGCTGGTGGGTGTCTCGGTGGGGCTGCTGGTGACGGTGGTGGGGGCGCTGGTGGGGCTGGCCGGCGGCTACTTCGGTGGCCGGGTCGATGACCTGCTGTCGCTGCTGACGAATGTCTTCTTGGTTCTTCCGGGGCTGCCGCTAGCGATTGTGCTTGCCACCTACCTGCCGCCCGGGCCGCTGAGCCTGACGGCGGTGCTGGCCTTTGCGGGCTGGTCGTGGAATGCGCGGGTCTTCCGGAGCCAGGCCATCTCGTTGCGGCAGCG
>JBIIFW010000441.1:0-2506 GCA_044236985.1 Bradymonadia bacterium
ACGCCCGCTGGTATCCGCCTCGGACCGACGACCACGCCGCCGGCTACGGCGCCTTCTTCGCCTCGGTCAACCGCGGCAAAGAGAGCCTCGGACTCGACCTCAAGACGGCCGAAGGGCTCGAAATCCTCCGCAAGCTCCTCATGCGGGCCGATGTGCTCGTCGAGAGCTTCCGTCCCGGCGTCCTCGAGCGGCTCGGACTCGGCATCGATGCGCTCCGGGCCCTCAACCCGCAGCTCATCGTCTGCAGCATCTCCGGCTACGGCCAGGATGGCCCCCTCGCCCTTCGCGCGGGCCACGACCTCAACTACGTTGCCCGCTCCGGCGTCTTCTCTCTCGCCGGTCCGGCCGGTCATCCGCCCGCGGTTATCCCCATCCAGGTTGGCGACCTCGCCGGCGGCGCCATCTATGCGGCCTTCAGCATCGCCGCGGCGCTCTTTCACCGCACCCGCCACTTCGCCGGCACCCACATCGACATCTCCATGACCGAAGGGGTGCTCTCCCTGCTCGGGCCGCTCGTCGCGATGAGCGAGGCCGAGGGCCATCGGCCTGTCCGCGGCGGCGAGATGCTTACCGGCGGCATCCCCTGCTACCGGAACTATGCCACGGCCGACGGCCGCTACCTCTCGGTTGGCGCACTCGAGGCCAAGTTCTGGAGCCAGGTCTGCGACGCCATCGGGCGCCCCGACCTGCTCACCGACGGCTACGCTTCCGGGGAGCGGGGCGCCCGCGTCCACGCCGACCTCGAGGCCGTCTTTGCGGCCAAGACGCTGGCGGAATGGTCTGCGATTTTTGCCCCCATCGACGCCTGCGTCGAGCCGGTGCGCGAGCTCCACGAGCTCGTCGAAGATGCCCACTTCCATGCCCGCGGCGCCATCTCGAAGGGTCCGGAAGGCCTCGTTGCGCTTCGGCCTCCCACCTCGCCCGGCACGGTCTGGTCGGAGCGCGTTGCCCCTCGCCTCGGCGAGCAGACACGCGCCATTCTGCGCGACCTCGGCCTCGATGCAGCAGAGGTCGAGAGCCTCCTCGCCGGCAAGGTGGTCACCGCCGCCGAGAGCCCGGAGTAGGGCGAAGCAGCCTGCCGGCTCGCTGCGCGGAGGCCTACTCCGCGGTGGTGAACTGGAGCTCGATGGTCGTCTCCGCGGCGGCACTCATCTGATGGCGCGGCAGCCAGCGGAGACGGTAGGTGCCCGCCTGGTCGCTCGGCGCGGCAAAGTAGAGTGTCCCAACAACTGCCGACTTCGGCCGGAGCATGGTGTCGCGCATCACCGAGGCGAAAGCCGGGCTGGAGGTCATCGCAAGGCCGGAGACGGCACCTTCGCCGAAGAGGGGCGCTGCGGGACGGGGCGACTCGGTGCGGGGCGAACCATAACGCTCGTAGCGGTCGTAGCTGCGATAGGGCGTGGTGTAGGTTCGCGGCCCGTAGGTGGGGCCGTAGTAGAAGCCGGGGCGGTAGGCGTAGTTCGGGGAGTAGGGGCTGTAGTAGGGCGACGACCAGCGCGGGTAGGAGGGCGACCGCCAGACCGTCGTGCTGCTCCGGCGCGTGGTGCGACGGTGACCGGCCGAGACGACCGGTGCGCCCTCCTCAGCGTCGCGGTCTGCGATCTCTTCCGCCCATGCGAGCTGCAGGGCTCCCTCGGAGGTTGAACGCTCACCGAAGAGCTGCATCGGCGGAATGGGCCGCACGGTCACGCCGCTCGGGGTAACCAGCTCGAAGTCGTCACGGCGAAGGTCCACCGTGGTGGTGCCGCCGTTCGCGACCTCGACGCGGAAGACAACCACGCCCGACTCCGGCGCGACGCCCTCGGGCCAGATGCCGGGTGAGGCGCCGAAGACAAGCCCGTCGGGCCGGCTCACCGAGGCGGCGGCGCCGGCTTCGCGCGAGGCCCGCAGTTGAGGCGATGCACAGCCTGTGGCGAGTGCGACCGTGGCGGCAAGAAGCAGGAGGAGCGGCGCTTTCATGGGACAACTCCGAGACGGTGGAATGGCGAGAATCAGAGGGCCGTTGCTCATCGCTGCGGCTGCCGGCGTTGACCGCGAGCAGTCATGCGAATACCACGCCGCCCGGCCTCGACGCGAGAGTCGCCACTTTGTTCAACAGATTTGCACATTGGGTCAATAGGGAGCGAGGTCCTGTGGCGATGCTGGTCGTCGCCCTGGCGCTGCTTGCCTCGGTGGTGAGCGCCTACCCGCTCCCGCACCCCCTGGCGCCGCAGGTCCCATGGACGCTCGGCGAGGAGGCCCCCGCGCTGGTCTATGCCTCCGCCCCCGAACAGTGGGTCGATGGCTGGCCGCGAAGCCGCGTCACACTGCTCGCGCTCGGTGCACCGCTCCCCGCGATGGCCGACGAGGTCGATGTCGTCGCACGGCCCGCTTCGGCGATGCCGCTCCGCCCCGCGGGCTACGACCTGCGCATGGCCCTATCCGAGGGCGACAGCCGGCTCGAACGTTGGCGCAAGAGCACAGCATCCAAGGTTGCGGAGGGAGGTTCCACCGCGGTCTCCACCCA
>JBIIFW010000122.1:0-7209 GCA_044236985.1 Bradymonadia bacterium
CGCCGAGGCCCGCATCTCGGTCATCGGCCCCGCTGGCGACGAGCAGCGCTGCGCGCCCGTCATCTTCGGACGGGCCAACTGCGGCAAGCAGCCGTGGGAGTATGTGGGCGTCGAGAAGCTCAAGGTGGCAGGCCGAACAGAGAGCTGCATCTGGGCCCATCCCATCGCCGACAGCATCCTCCGCATCTCCTTCCCGCTGCCGGCCGCTCCCGGTCTGCTGACGGGCCGTGCCGGCTTTGCCGACTCCGCTGTGGGACCGGGGCGCGAAGGCGAGGTGAGCCTTCGGGTGACCGTCGCTGGCGAACCGGTCCTCGAACTCAAACGGCAGCGGGTGCAAGGCTTCGCGACACTGCGCGGTGAACTCCCGGAACGCTCCAGTGCAGGCCGCATCCTCTTCGACATCGAGGGAGGCACCGCCGCCGCACACTTCTGCTTCGATGGCGATCTCCGGCCGCGCTCACCGCTCGCAAAGGCGCTCAAGCCGCCGACTGTGTCGACCAACCCGACGACGAAGCCGGTGACCAAAGCGCCCGCAGCCAAGCCCGGCGCCGCCGTCGCCACCCCGCCCGCAAAGCCAGCGGCCAACTCGCCAGCGCCTCCCGCCAAACCATCGGTGCGCCCATGAGGCTCGCCGCCCGCCAGGCGGCGCTCTCCGCCGTCGCCATCTTCGTCGCTGTCGCCGCGATGCTGGCCTCCCGCCCAGTGCGCGGCTGGAACCTCTGGTTCTCTTGGCAGGTCGATGCGGCCGAGCGGTTCGAGCGCTGGCTCAATGGTGGCGGTGCCGAGGCCGGCCGCGCAGCCTTCGAGCAGGCGCCCCGCCTCTTCCCGCTCACGGGCTGGCTGGCTGCAGCCGCCTCGCCCAGCTCCGGCCACGCCGACGCGCTCCACGCCATGGGTGTGCTTAGCGCTGCCGCCATCGCTGCGATGCTCTTTCTCGCAGCCAATCGGTACCGCGGCGCCGTCGCGGGGCTGGTCGCGACCGCGCTCTTCGCCGGCGCCCCCCGACTCTGGACGGCGGCCGAACTCTATCCATCCACCCTCCTTGGTACCGCGCTCGCAACGGCGGTTATCCTGCTCCTCACGATCTGCAAGGGCCGCGCGGCCTGGGTCGCCGCCTCGGCTCTCCTTGCGGTCGGGCTGCTCTGCGGGCTGCCCGGCTGGTGGCTCTTGCCGCTCGCGCTCTACCTGCTGCTCGTGGATCCGCATTCCACGGCGCCGGCTGGTCTGCTTCAACTCCGCGAGGGTGCATGGCCGCGCCTCCTCACGGTGCTGCTCTTTGTCGCGATCGCGCTGCTGGTGCCGCCGCCGCTGCGAACCCCCAAGGGCTGGGCGAGCATGCTCCGCATCTGGCTCGATGCGGGCGCGGAGCCGATGCTGGTCGCCGGCGAGCTCTTCGGCAGGGAGCGGCTCTCTGTGAGCGCGGTCTGCGCGCTGCTGCTCCGGACGCTCCCGCCGCTCTTCTGGCCCGGGCTCCTGGCCACGGCGGGCTTCCTGATGGCGGGGCGCGATGCATCCGGGCGGGCGGCACTCTGCCCCGTCATCCGCCGCTGGTTCGGCGCGCTCGCCTTCCTCCTCCTCATGCCTGTGGTCTTCCGCTCCGCCTATCATGGTGGCCAGGAGCTGCTGGTCTATCTCCTCCCGCTGCTCGCGCTGCTGGCGGGGCTCGGCCTGACGGCCGCAGTCGACCTCGCTGCGCGCCGCATCGCTGCGCTCGAACCCTGGACGGCTGCGATTGTCGTCGGGCTGCTTGGCCTTGCCTCGCTCGATGTCACGCGGGCCTGGAGCCTGCCGGAGGCCTACGGTGTGGGCTGGCAGGGCGGTACAGCGGGCCTCGTCCGCGATGGCTACAGCCGTTATCCCCACGGGCCACTTCCCATCGATTGGCTCGCCGACCAGGTGGGCAACAGCCCCGCACGCATCGGACTCGCCGCCAACGAGTGGGAGTATCGGCCGCTTGTCGAGACCTACATTCGGCGTGGATGGCTGCCGCGCGGCTCACGCATCTCCCCCATCGGGGATGCCGACGGCGTGCTCGTCCCCTTCGAAGATGCGCTCCCCGAGCGTCTCCCCCATCTGCGCGATGCGCAGCGGGCCATCGCTGCAGGACAGGCGCGGACCATCAAGGCGGGCGAGATCCCGCTGCTCGTCTGGGTGCCCACGCCGCGCGTTACGCCTGCGCCCGCCGTCAAGGCGGCTCCGGGTCGCACCGGCTTCCAGAAGACGGGGCCGTCGCTCCGACCGCCGGTCCCACGGCCGCCGGCTCCGACCGCCAAGGGCGCTCAGAAGTCCGAACCCTCGTCCAAGGCGCCATAACAGGGCAGGGCGCGGAGGTTGGCGCGGAACCGGGCCATCTCGAGACCACCTTGCTCCGACACGACCACGCCCTCACGCAGTAGGAGCAGCCGCTGGAGGGTTGCTCGCTGCAGGTCGCCGCGGAAGCTGATCGTACCCTGGCTGTTGATGACGCGGTGCCATGGCAGCCCATCGTGGTCGCCCGCGAAGGCACGCAGCGCGCCGCCCACCGCCCGCGCAGCCTTCCGGTCTCCCGACAGCATCGCCACGTCGCCGTAGGAGACGACGCGCCCCGGCGGAATGGCCCGCACAATCTCCCAAACCCGCGCCCGAAAGCTGACCGCAGCTGGCTCCATCCGGTTCATTCGAGCGTGTACCGTACCGCCGCCGAGAGGTCGGCGCGGAAGAGGTCGTCCAGCAGCGCGCCATAGCTCGTTGCCCCCATCGCCTTGGCACGCGCCGCACGCCCGGGGCCGCCGGTTGCGGCAAAGATGCCGCCGCCGAGCCGACCATCGATCTGCAGCGCAATCCGCTCCTCGATCGGAAAGGCGAGCGAGCCGCCCGCCTCCACAACCGCACCCAGAACAAAGCTGGACTGCGTTGTGGCGATGGCGCTGATGCGTGCCGCAGGACCGCCGCCGTAGAGCGCGTAGCCCGCGACCCAGTCGAGGTCGAAGAGCGGCCTGCGCACCAGCAGCACCAGCGAATGTTCGGTCAGATTTGACGAGGTCGCGCCGTCGATGCGGAAGTCGCTGCTTGCTCCCTCGCAGTCGTACTTCACGCCGATATCATCGATGCGGCCATTCGAGAGCACGCTCGCCCCCCCTTCACCTTCGCAGGTTCCAACGGTCTCCGCCCAGCTGTAGCGGCGCAGCGCATACTCCACCGACCACTCCTGAATCTGGAGCGCCAGCCCGAGCCGGACGCCGCCCGCTGCCTCATGTTCGACGATGACCGGTCGCCCGTTCGTACCGTCGGCGGCCCCCGTCAGTCCGGCCAGCCGCACATCGTAGTTGATGGCCGCATCCAAGGGCGCCGAGACACCGAGCGAGGCGGCCAGCGCGAGGTCGGGTGCGGGCGCTGCCGCGGCCTCCGAAAGCGGCGCAAGCAGCGCGACCAGCGCGACCCCGCAGCAGACCTCTCTGAACCTTGCAGCCATCGTCCCGTTTCTTGAAAGTGGAGGCCCCGAGCGGTAGCAAACCTTGGCTGCTTCGTCATGCCTCAATCGGGCGGGGCGGACGCCTCCCCCGCGCCGCGTGACCGATGAAGGGACTCGAGTCCAAACTGCTCCCCGGCCTCATCGCCGCTGTAGGGCTCTACCTCGGCTACGCGACCCTCGTCGGTGGGCTGCCGCTGCTCGACGCGCTGCGCGCCTTCGACCTCCGCGCGCTCGCCGTCGCCTTGCTGCTGGTGGCCGTCAACTACCTGCTCCGCTTTGTCCGCTGGCAGCGCTATCTCGCCGCGCTCGACCTCCGGCTTCCCGTAGATCGCTCCCTCACCGGCTTCCTCGCCGGCTTCGCCATGACGGTCACCCCCGGCAAGCTCGGCGAGCTCCTCAAGGCCTACCTCTTCGGCCGCTCCGACGGGCTGCCCGCCGCCTCGGTTGGGGCCATCGTCATTGCCGAGCGGCTCACCGATGTGCTCGGGCTGGTCGTCGTGGTCGCCTTCGGCCTCGGCCAGTTCTACGCGCCGCTCGCGGCTGTGGTCGGGCAGGGCGCCGTCAACCTCCTCATTGCCGTCTGCCTCGCCTCTGTCGCCTTCGTGCCGCTGCTCGCGCAGCCCCGCTGGAGCGCGCCGCTGCTCACCGCCCTCGGACGGCTCCCCCGCCTCGGTGCCCTCGTGCCGCTCATCCGCGACACCCAGGCCGGCATGGCAGCGCTGCTCCGTCCCCGCGTGATGGCTGTTGCCATGCTCCTCGCCATCCTCGGCTGGGGCCTCGAAGGCGTCGCGCTCTGGACGCTGCTCCACGGATTCGGCCACGAAGCGCCCCCCTTCGGCGCCGCCCTCTTCGTCTACGGCTCCACCACCCTGCTCGGCGCCGTCAGCTTCCTGCCAGGAGGACTCGGCGTTACCGAACTCGCGCTGGGACTCACGCTTACCCAGCTCGGCCTGGCGCGCGGTGCCGCCGAGGCCGCCGCCATCACCTATCTCATCCGCTTCGCCACCCTCTGGTTCGGTGTCGCAGTGGGGCTTGTCGCGCTGGCCCGCTTCCGCCGCCGCTACCTGCCTGTGCAGGAGGCGTAATGCTGCTGCGGCTGCTCGGATACCTCCTCCTTCTCACGGTCGTGGCACTCCCGTCACAGGCCCGCGCTGCCGATCGGAGCGCGCTGCCGTTCCGGCTGGCCGAGACCATCGTGGCGACCGCACTGGCCGAGGCCGCTGCGGGCGAAGCGGGCCCCATCGTCACCAACCGCGCCATGGAGCGCGCCGCCGCGAAGCTATCGTCCCTGCTGGATGAACCGGCGGTGCAGCAGAGCGTGGTTGGCATCGAGGCGCAGCTCGCGCTCGCCTCCATCGAGGAGACCCTCTTCGATCAGGGCGAGGCCCACGAGCCGCGCCCGCCCGCCACCCGCACGCTGTCACGCGGCGGGCCTGTGCTTGTCGAGCGTCGTGTGGTCTACCAGCGGGCCCGCGCCATCGTCGCGCGGGAGCTCGTTCATGCGCCGCGCGAGGGCGGACGGGGCGGCGCTGCACCGCGCCGTGGCGGCAAGGAGCGGTGGGCCGACCCCATCCGCGACGCCCGCCTCACCAGCCGCTTCGGACCGCGCATCGATCCCATCACCGGCCAGCGCGGCCGCATGCATCGTGGCGTCGATTATGCAGCGCCCACAGGGACGCCGGTCCTCGCCACCGCCAGCGGTACCGTCGTGCTGGCCGGCTGGTGCAGCCGCGGCACCGGCAACTGCGTCGTCATCGACCATGGCGACGGCTGGAAGAGCCAGTACTTTCATCTCTCCCGCGTCGATGTCGCCACAGGCGCACAGGTGGGCCAAGGGCAGCGGGTTGGCGGGCTCGGCTCGACCGGCCGCTCGACCGGCCCCCACCTCCACTTCCAGATCGGTCGCGGTCGCGAGGCGTTCGACCCCATGCGCCACCTCGGAAAGCCTGTCGGCGACGACTAGCGCCCGAATCAAAGTTGACCGCTCACCCCGCAGGCGTGCTATCTCCACCCCGATTCTGTGGTATCGGTGGTTGAATGTCTCTGCCCGCTCAAACCTGCGCCGCCTGCGGCGCCTCCTTCACGCCCGCCTACGCCTACCAGCGCATCGCCATGGGCAGCGCCGTCCGCTGGGTCTGTTCGGAGAGCTGCCGCGCGCTGTTCGCGGCCTCGCTCAAGGGCCCTTCCGCCAAGCCCGTCTACAAGCTCGCCATCCTCAACCAGAAGGGCGGCACCGGTAAGACCACCTCCTCGGTCAACATCGCCGCCGGCATGGCCGCCGCCGGCAAGCGGGTGCTCCTCATCGACGCCGATTCGCAGGGCCACGTTGGCATCAGCCTTGGCGTGAGCGCCGAAAAGGGCCTCTACCATGTGGTCGTCGAGGGCGCCGACCCGGCAGCCTGCGCCGTCCGCGCCCGCGAAAACCTCGATGTGCTCTGCGGAGACGAGCGGCTCGCCAGCGCCGACATCTTCCTCGCCCGCATGAACGAGGGCCGCGACCGCCTCCTCAAAGAGCGCATGGCGGCCCTGGCCGGCTACGACATCATCATGGTGGACTGCGGCCCGAGCCTCTCGCTCCTCAACCTCAACATTCTCACCTACGTCGATGCCGTGCTCGTGCCAGTCTCCTGCGACTACCTCTCGCTCGTCGGCGTGCGGCAGATCCTCAAGACCATCCAGGGCGTCAACGAGCGGCTCGGCCACCCCGTCAAAATCCTCGGCGTGCTCCCCACCTTCTACGACACCCGAAACAAGATTTCAGACGAGGCGGTCCAGTCGCTCCGCCTCCACTTCGAAGGCCGCGTGCTCGACCCCATCCGGGTCAACACCCGTCTCAAAGAGGCGCCGTCGCACAAGAAGTCGATCTTCGACTACGACCCAGACTCTCGCGGCGCCGAGGACTACCGGCGGGCGGTGAAGTGGATCAACGCCCGCATCGAGCCGGCAAGCTAGATTCCGCGGGGCAGGCAGACGCCGCGTGTCTCGTTGCAAGCGTCGCAGAGCGGCTCCATCCACATGCAGCGCGGAGCCACCTGGAGCTGCGGCTCGCAGTAGGCGTTCGATGGGCAGTCGGTATCGGAGGTACAGGCCGCTGCGGGGTAGCAGCCGGCCTCGCCCAGCGACGTCAACAAGTCATCGGGGCAACCCGAAGGCTCGAGCCAGGTGCAGGGCGCCGCGTTGTGGCTGTCGCAGTTGGGTTGCGCGAGCCCGTAGCAGCCGCCCGGAGCCGGAGCCGGCGCCGCAGCGCAGATACCGGCTGTGCAGATGAGTGTGTTGGAGGGCGCCCCGCCGATGCAGTCGGCGTCGGTCGCACAAGCGGAACCCTCGCAGCTGGGTCGCATGCAGGCGTCGGTGGAGCCGCAGGCCCAGAAGCCGCCGGAGCAGTTGCAGAAGGTGCTGGGGTAGCAGGTGCCGCAGCAGCACTCGGTGCCGTAGTTGCAGCTGGCCCCTTCCTGGTCGCAGGCCTCCGTGGAGAAGGGGTCAGCCGGGCAGACAGCGCCCGTGTCCGAGCCGGTGTCAGCCGTGGTGTCGGCAGCGGTGTCAGCCGTGGTGTCGGCAGCGGTATCAGGGGCGGTATCAGCAGCGGTGTCAGCAGCGGTGTCAGCAGCTGTGTCCGCAGCCGTGTCTGCGGTCGTGTCTGCGGTCGTGTCGCCGCTGCCGCCGGTATCGGGAGAGACCGAAACCTCGGTTGCGCAGGCGGCAAGGAGGAGCAGGACGAAGAGAGCGGTCAGGCGCATGAGAATCTTCCGTTGGGGGAT
>JBIIFW010000072.1:0-9718 GCA_044236985.1 Bradymonadia bacterium
CGACAGCCCCATCGCGTTGGTCCGCTTCACGGTGGTCTCGGCGCTCGAGACAACCTCGGTGATGGTGAGCGTGCCGGCCTGCACCGCAGCCGTCGACGCCGCCGTGCGGGAGAGCGAGGAGATGGGCAGCGGCGTGGCGCGCTCCGCCGGCATGAAGGCCAGCAGGTTCACATTGGGCACCAGCAGCGACTTGCGGTTGATGTTGGTCATGAGCGGAAGACGGGGGTCGAGCGTCGGCACGGAGGCCTTGAGCGGCTCGTTGCCCATGTAGGCCACAACCTTCTCCACGACCGAGACCTGCGGGCTCTGGCGGTCGATGAGGGTGTCCTTGTTGAGGGTCACGCCATACGACTCGATGATGCCCTCAAGGCCCGTCTTGTTCTCCTCTGGCACCGTGAACTTGGGCATGCCGGGGATGACGCCGATGTCGGGCGAGTTGCTCCGGTAGGGCGACTGGAAGATGGCAACGCCCTTGCCCTTCATGACGAAGGCATCGAGGTTCTTCGCGCCCTCCGTGCCGAGGTCCTTGGTGGGGCCGAGGAGAACGAGTCCGTCGATGGTGTCGGCGACCGGCTGGTCCAGCGTCACCCACTCGATGGAGAAGAGGTCGTCGAAGAGCTGCGACTTGAGCTGGCCCGCGAGCTGCGTCTTGACCGCTTCTGCCGGGTCCTGACCTTCGGGGCCGCCCTGCTTGGCAGCCTCGGTGATGATGGTGTCGAAGAAGGAGCCGTCGCCGATGACGAAGCCCACCGTCGGCACCTCTGTCTCGCTCGCAATCTTCCGGATGCGACGGGTCAGTTCATACTCGTAGTTCATGCCGGGGAAGACCTGCGGGATGACCTCCTGCACATCGCCCGAGGGCTTCTGGTAGACGATGGCGAGACCCATGAAGACCTCGCGCACCGAGAGCGCGGTGCTGCTCTGCTCGCCGACTGTGACGGGACGGATGCCGTAGTTGGCCGCCTTTTCCTTGTCCTCTTCGCTGGCGCCCGGGTCGACGATCGTGAAGCGGAAGTTGCCATCGCCGTTGGCCGCAAACTCCGAGAGGAGGTCGCTGAGCTCGCGCTGGATGCTGTCGTAGGGAGGCGGCAGTTCGCTGGAGAGGAAGACCTTCACCTCGACGGGGCTCTTGAGGTCGGAGACCAGCTTCTTGCTGGCCGGAGCGAGCGTGAAGCGGTTGTCGCCCGTGAGGTCGAGGCGGCCGTAGAGGTCGGTCGAGACGAGGTTGAGCATCACGGCGACGCCCGCGAGGATGAGCAGGAAGAGGCCGTTGCCGAGCCCCGTCTTTGCGACCCGGTTACGCTGGGTTTGAAGTTCGGTTGTCATGGAGGAACCTAAAGCGGAGTTGGATGAAAGGAGGGGGCGGCCTACCAGCGGCGGCGCGACAGCACGATCGAGGCGCCGCTCAGCGAGAGCAGCACGATCGTGAGGTAATAGAGGAGGTCGCGGGTATCGATGACGCCGCGCGAGACATTCTCGAAGTGGCCGCTCGTGCTGATGAAGCGGAGCACCTGCGCCACCGTCCCATCGGTGTGCGAGGCCAGCTCACCAAAGGTGTTGAGCAGGAAGCAGCAGAAGAAGCTGACCAGAATGGCCACCATCTGGTCACGCGTGAGGCTCGAGACCAGGACGCCGACAGAGAGGTAGGCCGCGCCCAGGAAGAGCAGCCCCACATAGCCGCCAATGATCGGGCCCCAGTCGAGGTCGCCGAGCGTCGCGAGCGACAGTGGGTAGGGGAGCGTGGCGCCGAGCACGATGGCGAGCAGCGTGAGCGCAGCCAAGAACTTGCCGACGACAACCTGCGTGTCGGTCACGGGCAGCGTCATGAGCAGCTCGAGCGTCTTGGACCGCTGCTCTTCGGCGAGAAGGCCCATCGAGATGGCCGGCGCGAAGAAGGCCAGGAAGAAGGGGGCCCGCGTGAAGAAGGTCCGCATGGAGAGCTCGGTCGAGGCCGCGTTGAAGATCTCCAGCCAGAAGAGGCCGCCGGCGATGAGCAGGAAGAGCGCGATGACGATGTAGGCCGTCACGCTGGTGAAGGAGGCGCGGAGCTCGCGCTTGGCAATCGAAAGAATGGGGTTCATGGCTTAGGACTCCGAGGATTCGGTCGAAGGAGCGGCACTGCTCTCGGGCGGAAGGTACTTGCTCGCATCGGCGGGTGCCGCGGCCTTCGGGGCCACCGCCTTGGGCGCGCCAGATGAGGCAGTAAGCAGCCGGAAGAGCTTCTCGAGGTTGCGCTCCGCTGCGGGGTAGGCGGCGTAGAGCTCATCGAAGGTACCGTCGGCCACGACCGTGCCGCCGTTGATCAGGATGACCCGGTCGCAGAGCACCTCAATCTCCTGCAGGATGTGGGTGGAGAGGAGCACCGTCTTCTCCTTGCCGATGCTCCGGATGAGCTCGCGGATGTCGACAATCTGGTTGGGGTCGAGGCCCGAGGTGGGCTCGTCGAGGATGAGGACGTCGGGGCTGTGGACGAGCGCCTGGGCAAGGCCAACGCGCTGCCGGTAGCCCTTGGAGAGCTCGTCAATCTTCTTCGCGACCACGGGGCCGAGTCCGCAGACCTCGACCGCATGCGTCACGGCCGCCTCGCGCTTGGACGAAGGAACGCCGCGCAGCTCGGCCAGATGGTCGAGGTAGTCGAAGACCACCATCTGGTCGTAGAGCGGCACGCTCTCGGGCAGGTAGCCGATGCGGGCGCGGACGGCGATGGAGTCCTGGGTCACGTCGATGTTCATCACCTTGGCCGTGCCGGTCGTCGCCGCCATGTAGCAGGTGAGGATCTTCATGGTCGTCGACTTGCCGGCGCCATTGGGACCGAGGAAGCCGACGATTTCGCCGCGGTGGACATCGAAGCTGATGCCGCGCAGCGCCTGAAAGTCGCCGTAGTACTTGGTGAGGTCTCTGACCTCGATGGTGGTCTCTGCCTTGGACATGATGAACACTCGATGCAGGAACGAGAAGTGACAGGGGCAACGGGCCGGCTGGGCTGTCGCAACGCGACGGATATTTCTCCGACAGGCAGGATTATTCCCGCGCCGCGAGCCTAGCAGGGGGCGGTTCTGCACCGCGAATTCCCAAGGGTCAAGCCCGACCGCGCACCGCTACCCCGCCGAAACGCTCTGAAGCAGATCGGCGAGCTCCTGCGGCAGCGGCTGCGACCCGGTGAGTTGGGCTGGCGACAGCGTAAAGCTGCCATCCACGAGCCGGCAGGCGAGCCGCACCGTTCCGCCGTAACGCTCCGCCAGCCGCACCACCAGGCTGTCTGCCGCAGCCTGTGCATCCGAGGCAGGCGTGGGGGTGCTCTGGATGCCGAACCAGATGCCGGCGCCAAGCGAGAAACCTCGACCGAGCGAGCCCATGAAGCCGCTCAGCCAGCGCCGCTCGTCGGCCAGCGCCAGACGCGAAGGCGGCAGCCGCGCCACCACCACAAACCGCATCATCGGCTGCGAGAGCGCCGCCACCTGCACCGACTGAATCGGAGTGGCCTGCGACACCGGACCGTAACCCTGCGGCGGCGCGCCATACCCCGGCTGCTGCCCCTGCCACCCCGTCTGCGGCGTTGGATATCCCTGCGGCCAGGCCTGCGGCGGCATGCTCTGCTGACCACCCCAACCAGGCTGCGGCGGCGGATAGCCCTGCGGCCAAGCCTGCGGCGGCATGCTCTGCTGACCACCCCACCCAGGCTGCGGCGGAGCGTAGCCCGGCGGCCAGGCCTGCGGCGGCATGCTCGGCTGACCACCCCACCCAGGCTGCAGCGGAGGGTAGCCCGGCGGCCAAGCCTGCGGCGGCATGCTCGGCTGACCGCCCTGCGACGGAGTTGCAAAGCCAGGCGCCTGCGACGGCCACCCCGGCTGCGAACCCTCGGGCGCGACCCAACCTGCAGCCCCGCCCTGCGGCGGCGGGCCACCTGCGACCGAGGCCACGGGAAGCGCATCGCCCTGGACGGTCGGCCCCAAGGCGCCGGCACGAACCTGCGCGGCCGTCACGCTGGAAGCCTCCACCTCGGCCAGCCGCGTCAACAGCTCCCGCACCGTTGCGGGCCGCCGGTCGGGCGCGCCCTGCAGCGTCGCGACCACGATGTCGCTGAGGAGCTGCGGAACCTCGGGGTGATCGGCCGGCGCCTTCGGAGGCAGCGGGTCGGTCTTGAGGCGGCGAAGCACGCCGGCCATGTCGTGGCCCTCTCCTGGAAGCGCTCCCGTGAGCAGCTCGAAGAGGATCATGCCGGCGGTATAGATATCTGACCGCACATCGAGGTCGTATCCCAGCAGCTGCTCGGGAGCCATGTAGGCTGGCGTTCCGACCACGCTCCCGGTGCTGGTCAGCCGCGTTCCGCTCCCGCCACCGGTGGGCTTGGCGATGCCAAAATCGATGAGCTTCACTACCTCCGGCTCTCCCGGCGCGATGACCACATTGTCGGGCTTCAGATCGCGGTGGAGGACCTGTGCCGCGTGGAGGGCCTCGAGGCCGCTGAGGATGCCGCGGATGACAAAGAGCGCCTCGCGCCAGGGAAGCGCTCCGCGCCGCTTCATGCGGGCGCCAAGGTCCTCTCCCTTGATGAACTCCATGACGATGCAGGGGAGCCCTGCAGCGGTCTGGCCGAAGTCGGCGATGGCGACGACATTCGGGTGGCGGACGCGGGCCATCAGCGTCGCTTCACGCTCGAACCGCCGGACCATGTCGTCGTTGACCTCCGTGAGGATCTTCACGGCCACGGCCATACCGAGCCGGTCGTGGCGCGCCCGATAGACCTCCCCCATGCCGCCGCGGCCGAGCAGCGACTCGATGCGGTAGCGGCCAAGGACAATCTCCCCTGCCTGTAGCGTCACGCCTTCCTCCCGGGCAGCTGCGCGAAGAGCCGCACACGATGAAGCGGCTGCTCGATCTGCGCCCCGACCAGCACCTGCGGAAGCCACGGATCAGGCAGCGAGCCCGGCCCGAGCACAATCCCGACCCGACCGTCCGCCAGCGTCACCCGAGAGCCCGCAGGCAGCTCGCCCAGCGTCCCGATCAGCGCCCGGAACCAGTTGGAGGGATAGGCGCGCCCGACCTCCGGCATCATCGCACCCAACATATCGGCCATCGTGAGAGCGACGCGGCCCTGCTCCGCATGGCGCCTCCACTCGAGCTCGTAGAGGAGATGGAGCAGCGCAACGGCGCCCTGGCGCTGCTGACCGGTCGCCAGCGGCGTAGCGAGCGCCTGGATGAGGGAGCAGACACGCACGCGATGGCGGATGGCACCCGAAACCGAGGCCATCGAGGTCTGCACCAGCCGCGCAAAGGTCTCGGTGGCCGCCTCCGCGAATGCGCCGCTCGCCGCCACGCGAAAGCCGCAGCAGCCAAGCACAAGCGCAGCGTGGCCCGAGGCGCGTGCCGTGGCGGGCTCGGTACCCAGCTCGCGCTCCACCGCCAGCACACGCACCGCCATCGCCACCGCCCGCCGACCCGCAGACCAGGGCACCGGCACCAGCTCTACCGCACGATCGGCCGCCCGCGCGTCGACCTCCACCGCCCGCTCCAGCCGCCGCAGAATGCTCACGCCAGCAGCCCAGTTCCACGGCTGCCCGAAGGCGTCGGCGAGCAGATCGGTATCGGCAACCGCGAGCGATACCTGCGTGACCGCGAAGAGATCCGGGTCGATCGGCTTGGCCTCCGCACCCCAGCCAGCGCCGGGAATCTCGCGCCACGAGATGCCGGTGAGCCGCATGTGCTCGAGCTGGTCGTTGGGGCCAACGAGCCCCTTGGAGAGCACCTCGAAGAAGGCAATGAGCGCCGTCTCGTCCACCCCACTCTCGAACGATATCTCGTGGACGCCGCAGTGGTTCATCGCCTGCGACAGCGACTGCCCCCGCTTGAACCCCTCGACGTCGAGCGGGACCAGGGTCCTGTCGTAGAAGACCGCCTCGCGCACAAACTGGAGCGCGCCGGGCAACCTGCACTGGCGCAACGCGGAGAGCGCGGCCGTGGCCATCTCGTGCGTCGACGGGTGGGTGGTTCCGTGGCTGCCGATGATCTTCATGAGGACAAAGATGCGCTCGAGCAGCGTCGCCACCGACTGATGCTCCGGCGCGAGTTGCGCCGAGAAGTCGCCCGTGATGGCGGCGAAGGTGGAGGTCGTCATCCCTGCCTCCGTGCGCGGAGCTCGGCGAGCTTGTCTTTGATCTCCTGCGGCTCGAGAAACTCGGTCAGCTTGCGCTTGAGGAGCTCGTCGGCCGTCGCGGGAACCGAGGCGAGCGCATCCATGAGCACCAGTCGGATGGGCATGGGGATGGCGGCATCGCGCTGCATCGCCAGCAGCCGCTCGCCCCTGCCTGCAGCAGCCGAGGCCTCCGTCATGAGTCGGGTAGCACGGAGCTCCCAGCCGGCACCGGCTGAGGCGCGGAAAGCCTCGAAGGTCAGGTCCGGGAGGTCTGGCCAGCGGAGCTCGGTCAGCGCGGCGACGAGTTGGGTACGGTCGCGCAGCCGCGTCGCTGCGAGTTGGCGCTCGACAAGACTCCGAAAGAGGGGGCGATCTAGAGGAGCCACCTTGGGGAGCAGCAGCAGCGCGAGCGGCGGGCTGCACCCCTCTGCGACGGCGGCGAGCACCGAACCCTCCGCACGAAGCATGACGCCGATCCGGGTGATGATGTCGCGGCCGGTTTGAGATAGCGACGACGGCTCGAACAGCCCCACAAAGGCGGCAAAGCCCATCGCCTGCACCAGCTGGCCCACCGGGTTCAACTCCGCGGCCTCCCGTCCCGCACGCTCGCAGAGCCCGCGCGCAATGCCCTCCGCCAGCTTTGGCGTACCACCCTTGAGGAGCTGCATCAGTCGCTGCAGCCCGACGCTGTCGAGCGGCGCCCGGTCGGCGATTGCCATCCCTACGGGCTGCTGCTCCAACGCCACGAGGACCTCCCGCGCGAAGGTATCTTGCGACTGCGAGAGCATCGAGACCAGCCCGAGAAAGTCCCGCTCGAAGGAGACCGCAGCCACCCGCACCAGCCCCCGCGCGATGGCCGATGGCGTGATGGCCCGCCGCAGCGACGGGTTTGCCAGCGCCAGCAAGAGCTCCTGCCTCACCCAGAAGGCGGCCGCATCACACTCGGCGCGAAGCAGTGCTGCCTCCTCCGAGCTGAGCCCGACCTGACGCCCCTGAAGCGCCGCCGTGTAGCTATCCAGGGGAGCCTGAAACTCCGGCAGGAGGGCGGCGCGGTCGAGGTCGCGAACCGACGCGAGGTGGTCGCTCGAGAGCGCCAGCGCCATCTCGGTTCGAAGGGCAGCGATCTGGTTCTTCTTCTTCTCTGGATCATCGGCCACATCGAGGATCTCGGCGAAGCTGACATGGAGCCCAACCGTGAAGCCCTCGAGACCGTCGGACCAGAGCCAGTCGGCGAACTGTTCAAGGAGCGTCGGGTTCGGGCGGAGCGCGGCGAGCTCCTGCGCAAAGGCGATCACCTCCTCCACGCGGCAGTCGGCCGTCGCCTCCACATCGCGGAGCCCCGCCATGAAGGCGAGCAGCAGCCAGCGTCCCCGCTCGACGTCGGCCTCCATCACGGTGTGACCATTTACCTTGAGGCGCGTTGCCTCAAACTCCACCCGCGGTCTTGGCTCGGCGGTGAGCAGCGCGTGCAACCGGGCCGCTACCAATGCCAGCCCTTGAGGCTGCGTTCGCGCCACCCGCACTGCGCCGTCGATGAGCCCTGCGAGGGCCTTGCCGTCGCTCTTGTCGGCGGCATCGGGCAGCGCGGTGATCGCCGTCGTAAGCCCAGTCACCCGGTGCTGTGAAAGACTGGCTGGCCCGGAGGGGGGCAGCGTGCTGGAGCGATGAGTGGAAGCCACGGGAGCGTCCTCGCAATCAGACAAAGTTCCGGCACGGGCCAGGACGAGATAGGCGGATTACGCCACGTTACTCACCCAAACGCGCCGCCGCAACCGATTGATTGACGGCTAGATCCGATCGGTGAGCCGTCGCAGCAGCAGCCGTGCCTCATCGTAGCGATAGCCACGGATCGCGCTGACGAGCTGCGCCACGTCGCTTGCCAGCGCCAACGGCCAGGTCGCTGCGCCGAGCGCCTCGAGCCCCTCCTTGCAGCGCGCCGGCTGCCCCATCGCGACGGGTTCGCGCAGCGCCAGCAGGATGAGGCGAAGCGCCTGCGCGGTGCCATCTGGCAGCACCGATTCGGGCGCTGGCGCCGCCAGAGAGAGCTCTGCGATGGCCGTCTCCAGCTGCCCTTCCGAGGCACTGAGCGCCTGCTGCCACGCCACCGCCATCGACTTCGTCGGCAGCTCCCCCGCGCGGAGCGCCTGCTCTAGCTCCGACGAAGCTGAGGCCAACCTGACGAGCCCCAGCGTGGCCGCAACGCCCTTCATGTCGTGGGCCTGTCGCTGGGCCTGCTGCAGGTCGCCCTCGCGCAACCAGGCCCCCATCCGCGCCGCGGCGCCACGTGCCTGGACCAGGAACTTCTGCGCCAGCTGCGCGTAGAGCTCCGAGCGCCCGCCCACGCGGCGCATGCCGGCCGCCAGGTCGAAGCCGGCTGTGAGCGCCTCCGCCTCCGGCACGGTCGTCGGCAGTGATGCGTCCGTGGCCGCCGGCATCAACACCACAGCGCCCGCAGCGACAGCGCACTCCCCCGGAAGCCAGCGGAGCATCTTCCGCCCGAGTGCCGTGGGGTCGATGGGCTTGGTCAGGTGCTCATTCATGCCCGCTTCGAGGCTCTGGCGGCGGTCCTCGGAGCCGGCATGCGCCGTCATCGCAACGATGGGGACCTTCGCGATGCGACGGTCCTCGAGCGCACGGATCGCGCGAGACGCTGCGAGCCCATCCATCTCCGGCATCTGAATGTCCATCAGCACCAGGTCAACCGACCGGCCACGCGCCGTCGCCGGCTGCTCCCGGAGGAAGGCCAACGCCTCGACGCCGTTGCAGACGACCGAAACGGAGATCCCCATGCCCTCCAGCAGCTCCCGCGCGATGAACTGGTTCAGTTCGTTGTCCTCCGCCACCAGCACGCGGGCACCATGGAAGCGAGGAGCCGCGACTGTCGACAGGCGGCTACCCGGCTGCTGCTGAATGGCTGCGATGAGCGTCTCGGCGAGACGTACCGGTGTGACGGGTCGGCGGAGCGTCGTCGCAAAGCCCTCTGCTGCCGCTCGACGGCTGTGCTCTCCTTCCTGCATCGTGCCGGTGACGCAGATGAAGGCGGCCGCAGAACCGAGTTCAACCGCCCGCGCTGGCAGCAGAAAGCCCGCATCGTCTGCAAGCGTGGCGCTCAGGAGCAGCGCGGCAAACCGGTCCGGGCTGGCGGCAAGCAGCGCGACCGCCTCCTCGGGCCTCTCCACCCGCTCCGCCTGAATCCCAAGCTGCGAGATCATGGCGGCGAGATGCCGACCCTCCGCCTCCCGTTCATCGACCACGAGCAGCGATCGGCCACCCACCAGTGCTGCCACGGCATCGCTGCGCTTTGCGGGCTGCACCACCTCAACGGGAACGCGGAAGCGGAAGGTTGCGCCGCCCCGTGCGTTTCTCTCCACCCAGATGCGGCCCCCCATCAGCTCAACGAGCTGCTTGCAGATCGCCAGCCCGAGCCCCGTGCCGCCGAACCGACGCGTGGTCGAACCGTCGGCCTGCGCAAAGGCGTCGAAGACCCGCTCCTGCTGCCCCTCTGGCACGCCAAGCCCTGTATCCCGAACCGCAAACTCAAGCGCTGCACGGTCGCCGCGATCCTCCACCACAGACACCGAGAGC
>JBIIFW010000431.1:0-2559 GCA_044236985.1 Bradymonadia bacterium
GCATCGGCTTCGGGCGATGATGCCGGACCGCTTCATTGCCTCGCTGAGCCCGTTTCAGTGTTTGTGTGCGACGATGTATCGCATTCGTCCGAACTACCTGCTCTGGGTGTTGGACGAGTTGGCCGAGGGGCGCGTGGTCAATGTGGTGAAGGTGCCGGAGCGGATCGCGGAGGGGGCCAGGCTCTCGCTCCAGCGCATGATTGAGATCACGGGGTAGGGCGATGATCTACTTGGACAACAATGCCACGACCCGTCTGCTGCCGGAGGTGCTGGCCGCGATGATGCCCTACTTCGGTGAACTCTACGGCAACCCGTCGAGCATTCACCTGTTTGCGGAGCAGTCGCGCGAGGCGCTGCGGCAGTCGCGTGTTGCGGTGGGGCGGCTCATCGGCAGCCGGCCCGAAGAGATTGTCTTCACCTCCGGCGCGACGGAGGCCTGCAACCTCGCCATCTTCGGTGCGGCGGCGGCGCGGCCTGAGCGGCGCCACATTGTGGTCTCGTCGGTGGAGCATCACGCGGTGCTTCACCCCATCGAGCGGCTGCGGGCGCAAGGTTACGAGGTGACGGTTCTTCCCGTCTCGTCGTCGGGTGGACTGACGGCCGGCGAGGTGGCATCGGCGCTCCGCGACGACACGCTGCTGGTTGCGACCATGCTGGCGAACAACGAGACAGGGGTCATCTTCCCGATTGCCGAGATTGCGGCGGCGGCGAAGGCGCGTGGCGCGCTGCTGCTCTGCGACGCGACGCAGGCCGTTGGCAAGATGCCGGTGCATGCGCGGCGGCTTGGCGTGGACTACCTCGCGCTGAGCGCCCACAAGTTCCACGGACCCAAAGGGGTTGGCGCGCTGGCTGTGCGACGAGGCGCGCCGATTGTGGCGCAGCTGGTGGGCGGCGGTCAGCAGTGGGACATCCGGTCTGGGACCGAGAATGTGCCGGGCATTGTGGGGCTCGGAATGGCCAGTTACCTCGCGCGGCGGCGGCTCGAAGAGGGCGCCTACGAGGCCGTTGAGGCGCTGCGGGATCGGCTCGAGCAGGCGATCCTCGCGAACATCGACCGCGTTGTGGTGAACGGCGGCGGCGAGCCGCGGCTCCCGACCACCCTCAATGTCTCGTTTGAAGACAGCTCCGGCGAGGCCATGCTGCAGCTCTTGGACGAGGTGGAGATCGCGGCCTCGAGCAGCTCCGCCTGCCAGTCGAACGTGAAGGAGCCGAGCCATGTGCTCACCGCCCTCGGCCTCTCGGAGCGCTACCTTCACGGTTCGGTTCGGTTCGGACTGAGCCTGCTCACGACCGACGACGAGGTGGATGAACTTCTGGCGCGGCTTCCGCGGATTGTGGCCCGAGGCCGTGCTGCGAGCACGGAGCGGGGCGCAGAAGAATGAGCAGCGCAGTCGAGCGGCTGGAGCCCGGTCTTGTGCGGTTCCGAATCATCTCGCCCACGCTGGCGCCGGTCAATGTCTATGCCATGGAGACGGATGCGGGCTGGGTGCTCTTCGACAGCGGATTCACCTACTCGACCGACCAGCTCTGCGCCTGCCTTGCAGAGCTCGGGTTGGCGCCGGCCGATGTTGCGGCGGTCTTCTACACCCACACGCACGAGGACCACATGGGCGGCGGGGTCTCGCTGGGTGATGCGTGGCGCTGCCCGCAGTATGTATGGGAGGGGACGCGGCCAGCCTTCGAGAACTACTATGACTACTACGACGCCTGCGAGAGTTGGCGGGTCTGGATGGGTCGTCGGATCGCGCCTTCGGAATGGATGGAGCGGCTGCGGCAGCTGTCGAGCGGCCGGTCCGGCAAGGCATTTCGACAAGGTGGCGACGGGCTGCTGCATGGCGCGGTGGGCGTGGCCTTCGGCGAGGCGGTCACTGTGGGAGGTAGGCGCTTTCGGTGCGAGGATGCGCGGGGCCACGACCCCTTTCACTGCGTCTGGCACGACGAGGCCTACGATCGGCTCGTGACGGGCGACATCGTGCTCGGCCTGCCGACGCCGCTCCTCGAACGGATCGGCGACAACATGACGCGCTATCGTGCGACGCTGCAGCGCTGGCAGCAGGCGCCTGAACCGGCGCTCATCCTGCCGGGTCATGGGCGGCCGAGCGTCGGGTTGGGGCGGGCGCTGGAGCGGTCGCTGGGCTACCTCGAGGCGGGCTATGCGCTGACGGTCGGGTTTCTGGAGGCGGCCGAGCCGGTCGAGCCGCTGGGTGCGGTTTTGGAGAGCTTCGAGACGCTCGGTCCGGCGCAGTTTCAGGTGGCCTTCATCCGACTGGCGAACACGATGTCGCAGCTCGATGAGATGGCGCTGCTGGGGCTCGTGGAGCAGCGCGAAGACCTGCGTTGGCGGCGCACGGGGCCGCTTCCGAGCTATGCTGACTACCTCCCGCTGGTGGAGCGCCTTTGAGGGCTGCCCATCGCATGTGGAGTTGGGGAGCGCTCGCTGTCGCGCTCCTGCTCTTGCTCGGCGCCTGCCGTCCTATAGCGCCGGCGATGCCCGGGCGCACCGAGCTCGGCGTGGCCTCGGTTCGGTTTGAGGGGCTGCAGAGCTTCGACGAAGAGGAG
>JBIIFW010000433.1:0-2548 GCA_044236985.1 Bradymonadia bacterium
GCCATCTCCGCTACACCCTGCATCGTCGCCCGCTCCTCGGCGGCGCGAGCAGGGTTCAGCGTTGCAAGCGTCAGTGCGAGCTCGCCATGTGGCGCAGTCGCCAACACGAACGATGGGCCGGTCTCTCCAGCGCGACGCAGCGCTGGAAGCCAATCCGACGGCGCCGTTGCAGCCTCAAGCGTGGTGAAGTCGAACAGCTCCGCCGTGCGCGCCAGCCAGGCCGCAGCATCAAACCCAGCAACATCGTGGAGCCCGCGATGGGTCGGCAGCACAACCAGGCCAGGGTCATCCGCGTTGGCAAAGAAGGCCAGCGTGAAGGCAGCTGGCGCATCCGTGCCCAGCGCTCCCTGGTCGCGCGCGTAGCCCAGCGCAGTCTCGTAGCGGTGATGCCCGTCAGCGATCAGAAGGCGCTCACCCGCGAGCCGCGCCCGCACGGTCGCGATGGCCGCGGGATCGCTCAGTGCCCAGACCAGATGGTGCACCCCATCATCGGTGCGCGTGTCGAGCAGCGGCGGCGCTTCTGTTGCCGCAGCCAGCGCACCATCCACAACACCGGCAGGGTCGCTGTAGAGCAGAAAGATCTGCGACAGCTGTGCCTCGGTCGCCTCCATCAGCGCCAGCCGGTCGGCTTTGGGTCCGGAGAGCGTCCGCTCGTGCGGCAGAACCACCTTGTCTGCATACTCGTGAAGGCGGGTGAGGCCGAGAAAGCCCTTGCGGAGCACCTCGCGCCCATCGGGCCCGCTGAAACGCTGCCAGTAGATGTAGAACGAGGGAGCCTCATCCTGCCTCATCACGCCGCTCGACAGCCACGAGCGGTAGAGCGCCGCTGCATGCGCATACCGGTCCTCGGTGCCGCTCTCGGGCAGGTCGAGCTCCACAAACGAGTAGGGGCTACGGGCCGCCAAGCTCGCCCGCATGGGGCCATCGATGACGTCGTAGGGTGGGCTCACAAGCTGCTCCAGCGGGCCGCTCACCGATGTGTCATACCGAACGCCTCGCAGGGGCAAAACCTCAGCCATCTTCGAACTCCGCGTCGTTGTTGCTTCCGCCCATCCGGCAGCAGCATTCCTGATTCGAACCGTTGCAAGAAGGCAGCGGTTTCGGTTACAGTCTACCCCTCACTCGGGGCGGTCTGCCACCCCCATTTGCGAAGAGTATGGGATGATCTACGTAATCGCCGAACCCTGCCACGGAACCTGTGACACCGCTTGCGTTGATGTCTGTCCCGTGGACTGCATCCACGGGCCTATCCCGCTCGATCAGATCCGCTCAATGAAGGCCTCTGGCGGCGAGCTCAAGCTCCAGCTCTACATCGACCCGAACGAGTGCATCTCCTGCGGCGCCTGCGAGCCCGAGTGCCCCGTCGACGCCATCTTCGAAGACGAGGAGCTCCCCGCCAAGTGGAGCAACTTCGCGGCGAGCAACGCCGAGTTCTTCAAGAACCGCGCCTAAGGTCAGCGGGCACCCCGGATGGGCTGCAGGTAGTTCGCAAGAACTGTTCGCCGCTCGCCCGAGTCGAACTCCACTGTCTGCCGAGTCTTGCCTGCAGACTGCTCGCTCTGCACCACCGTGCCGTCGCCAAACAGCGCATGCCTCACCCGCTGCGCTGCCACGGCCGTAACCTTGGCGACGGGAGCCTTGGCCACGTAGTCGTCGTCAAAGACGATGCCCTCTTCGGGCACCTTCCGTCCGACGCCGTACGACGGCTCCGCCCAGTCGTCCCCGCTCCGCTGATCGAAGTCGAAGCTTGAGCGGCGATCGAGCGCTGGCCCGATCGGATCGCGGCCGCGCCACGGTAGCGACCGCGACGCGCTCCCCTCCAGCCACGACAGCTGCTCCGACACCTCGATGAGGAAGGGCGATGCGTTGGTCTCGCGCGTCTGCCCGTGCAGCCGCCGACGCATCGCAGCCATCAGCACCAGCTCGTCCTGCGCCCTGGTCACCGCCACGTAGAAGAGACGGCGCTCCTCATCGTCCGCGCCCGCCTCCGCCGCGTCGCGACGCCGCATCGGAAAGAGCCCTTCCTCCAACCCGGCCACTACCACGCCCATGAACTCCAGACCCTTGGCAGCGTGCACCGTGGTCAGCACCACCTTGTCGTCGCTGCTGAGCCCGTCCGAAGCCTGCCGCAGTACCGTCCGCTCTAGGAACCCGGCGATGCCTCCGCTCTCCGGCAGCGCGTCGTGCTCCCGCAGCATCGCGCGGAGGTCGTCCAGGTTGCGGCACCGCTCCTCGCCATCCTCCTTTTCCGCCAGCGCCTCCTCAAACTGAGAGGCCGCCAGCGCCTGCTCCAGCGTCGCCGCAGCCCCGGCGCTCTGCGCCATCTGCACCACCTCTTCGAGGATGCGCCCCAGCGAAGCCACGCCCTCCAGCGCCCGCTTCGTCACCGCCTTCTCGGACACAATCCGTGAGAGCGCCTCCGCCAGCGGCACCTTCGCATGCGCCAACCGCCACTGCTCGATCGCCCGAACCGTCGTCGCCCCGATCCCCTTCGAAGGGAAGGTCGCAACCCGTGCAAGCGCCACGGTGTCGCGGTCGTTCACCGACA
>JBIIFW010000434.1:0-2538 GCA_044236985.1 Bradymonadia bacterium
GGGCGCCGATGAGGAGGGAGGTGGCCTGCCGAAAGGCGTGCAACTCGCCCTCGATGGGTTCAGGGAGCACGCCGATTCCCTCACGAACCAACAGGTCAACCGTGGCACGGAGCACGAGGCGGCCGTGGTAGGCGGTCACAGGATGGGCGACGAGCGCGTCGAGCACTGCGTTTCGCAGGTCTGCAGGACTCAGCCAGGCGACATCTCGATATTGCTCTAGCGATTCCACGCAGACCTCTACCCGATAGACCAAGACAGTCGCCGCGTTGGTATCACATGAAACAGTCCTGCCGCAACGGTGGGCCGGCTACTCCAGCGCCGGGGCCACCCGTTCGACCTGCGAGAGGATACCCCAGAGGGTGGCGAGCTCCTGCTCGTCAGGGTCGGCCTTTCGGATGAGGTGGCGCAGGGTCCGGACCACATTCTCATGCTGGTCACCCTTGAAGAAGCCGATGCGGTCGAGCATCCGCTCCACCTCGCCCATATAGCGCTCGCGGCTACCCGAGGTGGAGGTCCGTGGCTTGGCGAGCGAGGCGGCGCGGAGAGCGGCGCGGAGAACGGCGCCTTCGCGGTGCGGCCACCGGAGCATCGCGCGGTGGAGCACCAGGAGGACTGCCTGCGCGAGGTTGTAGGAGTAGTGCTCCTCGACCGCCTCAAGGGTGATGACGGCATCACAGCGGTCGACAACCTGGTTGGGCAGACCGGCATCCTCGCGGCCGAAGACAAAACCGACGCGGTGCTCGGGTGCCTGTTCGAGCATGGTGAAGGCTGCATCGAGCGTCATCACAGGGGTCCGAGTGGCATGGCTACGACCCGAAACCGCAATGACACGATGTAGCCCCTCAGCGGCCGGCTCCCAGTCGTGATAGACGGTGACGGAGTTACGGAAGAACGACTCACCGTGGGGGGCCGAGATGAGGACGGCGCGGGCCTCGGCGGTCCGGGGTCGGAGCAGGCGCAGGTCGTCGCAGCCGCAGTTGTTGCAGGCGCGGACTACCGAACCGATGTTGATAGGGTCCTGCGGCTCGTAGAGCAGGACGGCAACTTGGGGGGAGGCTGTCACCGGGTAGCGCTACTTCTTGCCAGAGTAGTCGCGGCCGCGGAGGACGACACCGAGCTCATGATCATCCTGCACCGTCGCCTCTGCAAAGAGGGCGCGGAGCGCAGCGTCGTCGGCGACGGCCGGCGTTGGGGCGGTGACGCGGGCGATGCGGGGCGATGCGGGGAGTGGCTGCGCAGCAAAAACCTGCGCGGAGACCTGCTGAGGTGCCATCTCGGAGCGCGGTGCGCGGTGCAGCGGCGGGGGCTGGATGGCGGGAGCGGCCTGGGCCACGGCGGCATACTGGCCCGAGGCGGGGGCCATCTCGCTCTGGTTCAGGGTGCGCTGCGGGCCGGTGTCGGCAACACCGGTCGCGGGGGCTGCAGGCTGCGTGACGGTGGCGAGGCGGGTGGGCGTGCCGGTCACGATTTCAGGGCGGTCAAAGCCAGTGGCGATGACCGTCACCTTGATCTCGTCCTCCATGGACTCATCAATGACGGCGCCGAAGATGATGTTGGCATCGGGGTCGGCGGCGTTGTTGATGATCTCGGCCGCGGCGTTGACCTCATGGATGCCCAGGTTGAGGCCACCTGTGACGTTGATGAGCACGCCCGTGGCGCCGTCGATCGAGGCGCCCTCGAGGAGCGGGCTCGAGATGGCGATGGAGGCTGCTTCGGTTGCGCGGCCGGGGCCGGAGGCGCGGCCGGTGCCCATGAGCGCAAGGCCCATGTTGCTCATGACGGATCGGACGTCGGCGAAGTCGACGTTGATGTAGCCGCCGACCGCGATGAGGTCGGAGATGCCCTGCACTGCATTGAGGAGCACCGCGTCGACCTGCTGGAAGGCCTCAAGCAGGGTTGCGTTGGGGCCGACCGTGGAGAGGAGCCGGTAGTTGGGCACGACGATGAGGGTGTCGACCTCTTTGCGAAGGGCGGTTAGGCCTTCGGCGGCCGCACGGGCGCGGCGATTGCCTTCGAACTGGAAGGGCTTGGTGACGACGCCGACGGTCAGCGCGCCGAGCTCGCGGGCGATGCGGGCGACAACGGGCGCGGCACCGGTGCCGGTTCCGCCGCCCATACCTGCTGTCACGAAGACCATGTCGGAGCCTTCGAGGGCGGCGCGGATCTGGGCCTCATCGGCGAGCGCGGCCTCGCGGCCAACGTTGGGGTTTGCACCTGCACCGAGGCCCTTGGTGAGGTCGGCGCCGAGCTGAATCTTCACGGAGGCGAGGTTACGCTCAAGCGCCTGCATGTCGGTGTTGGCCGCGATGAACTCGATGCCCTCAAGACCGGCAGCGATCATGGTGTTGAGTGCGTTTCCGCCGCCTCCACCCACGCCAAAGACCTTGAGACGGGCACCACGATTGGACGGTTTCTCATCGAACATGAACATCGAAAACCTCTCGAACGGGCAGACAGGAATGGCAGTGTTGGGGGCGGCAGTCTCCGCGGCGCGAAGCAGCCTGCGGCAGAAGTCAATGGGGAGAAATTGTGCTCAAA
>JBIIFW010000435.1:0-2533 GCA_044236985.1 Bradymonadia bacterium
CGGAGGCAGCGCTCGCTGTTGCCCGCTTGGAGTTGGCAAGCGCGGGCCCTGTCCTGCTTGCAGCGTTGCCCGAGGTCATCACCACCCCCCGCACCGCCCGCGCCTTTCTGCAGGCCGTCTCTCGGCTGCGGCTCCAGGCTGCGGGTCGGCTCCTGTTGCCGCTCGTAGACCTCATGGCGCCGGAGGTCCGCATCGCGGCCTGGCGGGCCATCGGCCGTTCGGGCGACCTCGCGCTCGCGCCCCAGATCTGGGCGCGATTCGAGCTGGCGACCGCGCCCGCGGAGCAGTGTGCGATCGCAGACGCGCTCAAGTTCCTTTCGACAGGCGACCAGCTCGCGCCGATGGGCGCCTGGTTCGACGCGCGGCCGCGGCGCGGCACCGAGGCCTGCGCGGCGGCGGAGCTCAGCGACCGCCCTCTGCAGAGCGGAGACCGGCCCGATACCTTCGAGGAGCTCGAGCGCCAAACCCTCCGCACCAAGATGATGATTGCCATCTTCAACATTGCCGGCCCTGGCACGGACGCCTGGATGAAGGAGCTGGCTGCAAACCGTGAGGAGCCGGCCGATTTGAGGGCCAAAGGGCGCGAAATCCTCAAGCTCCTTGAGCAGGCTGCTCCACGCGCCGAGCGGCGCCTCGAAACACCCTAGCGGGCTAGGGCCAGAAGCGGTCGACGAGGAAGAGAGCGATCATGGTGATGGCGAGGGCATACTTCGCAGCGCCCCCCAGGATCATGCCGACAAGGGCGCCCATCCCAGCGCGAACCGCCTGCTTCGGGTCGCGGTTGCTGATGTACTCACCGAGGATGGCGCCAAAGAGCGGGGCAATCAGAATGAGCCAGATCTGGCCCGTGACCAGCGCAACCACAGAGCCGATGACGGCACCGGCTACGCCCGCTCGGGTTGCGCCGAAGCGAGAGGCGCCGAGCGCCGTCGCCGCGAGGTCGGCCACGACGCTCAGCGCGGCGATCAGTCCGATGACAGTCATCATCCCCGCGCCGACATGGGCGAAGCCGTCTGCCCAGGCCGCGATGAGCAGCCCGACGAAGACCAGCGGGACGCCAGGGAGCGCCGGCAGTGCAATGCCGAGCAGGCCGATTGCTACGGTCAGGCCGGCGATGAGATGTAGCACAATGGAAAGGAGCGGGCTCACAAGACCCCCAATAGGATTTTGCCGCAAAATTCGATGGTTTTGAGTATGTTCTTACACTATCAGGGGGCAGCGTATTCCTCAATCAAATACGGCGCCGAGCTGCGGGCCATGGCGAAGGTTGAAAGATGGCAGAGTCCCTCTACGAGGCGTTGGGCGGCGAGGCGCCGGTAACGGCCATTTCTCACGCCTTCTACGACGAGATGGAGCTGCACGAGCCCGCGCTCGCGCGGCTCCATCCGCCGTTTGACGGGACCATTCCAGCCAAGGCGCGCGCTGACTTTGCCGACTTCCTCATCTTCTGGACCGGCGGCCCCAAGCAGTATCTCGAGCGCCGCGGTCACCCGCGGCTCGGCATGCGCCACGCCCACCTCCCCATCGATGCTGCGATGCGCGATGCTTGGCTGCGCTGCATGACCATCGGGGTTGCACAGTCCGTCCCAGCGGGTCCGGGGCCGGAGGCGCTCATCGCCCGCATGGCCGAAGTCGCCGCCTTCCTCCAGAATATGGGGCCCTCCGATGGATGACCTCGAAGTCAAACCGGGCCTTGTCATTCCGGGTTGGGAACTCTGGTTTACGGCGAGTCGTGCCAGCGGGGCCGGAGGCCAGCATGTCAACCGGACCAACTCGCGGGTCACGCTGCACTGGGTCGTCACCACGGCGTCAACCCTGTCCGAGAGCGACCGGGCGCGGCTGCTCAAGAAGCTCGCCCCCCGCATCAACGACGAAGGCGTGCTGCTCATCAGCGCCGAGGAGCACCGCAGCCAGCTCCGCAATGTGGAGGCGGCGCGCGAGCGGCTCGTTGCGCTCATCGTCGCCGCCCTCCATCGAGAACGGCCCCGCATCGATACCTCGGTTCCCAAGAGCCAGAAGCGCCGCCGTCTCGCCGACAAACGGGTCCGCTCGGAGGTCAAAGCCGCCCGCTCCAAACCATCCGGAGGCGACCCAGAGCGCTGACGCTCCGACCGCCGCGCTCTCCGCTTGCGCCAGACCCCCGTCTGGCTGCTATGAGGCGCTTCGAACCATCTGTCACCGTGCGAGTCTCCCGATGTCCCTGCCCGCTCTGCGTTCCATCTCCGCCTGGGGGCTCTTTGCGCTGCCGGGCAGAGAGCGGCAGTCAGAGTCACTTGAAGCAGCGTCCGAGACGGCTGAACTCTCGCGCGGCCTCGGCCGCTCCTACGGCGACTCGTCGCTACCCGCGACGCCGGATAGCGAGCTCCTCTGCACCACGCTCGCAGACCGTATCCTCGCCTTCGACGAGAGCTCCGGCCTTCTCACCGGCGAGGCTGGTCTCGCACTCCACGAGATTCACCGGCTCTTGATGCCCCGCGGATGGTTCGCCCCCGTCACGCCTGGCACCCAGTTCGTCACGCTCGGCGGCATGGTG
>JBIIFW010000436.1:0-2522 GCA_044236985.1 Bradymonadia bacterium
CCTCCACCGCCAGCGCCACATCGCTCCGGAACCGAACCCCCGCCAGCACCAACCGGCCCGAGCGGGTTGCCCGCACCAGGAACAACTCACCGAGCACGCTCCGCACGCCAAGCCGCGACAGCAGCTCGGGCCCACACTCCGCCTCACCGAGCGACCGCTCCGCAGTCACCGCCAGATCGCCTTCCACCAGCAACACAGGCGGCTTCGCGGCCCCCGACAGCCCATCCACCCGCTCGCCATCCACGCCGATGCTCACAAAGCCCACCGGCCCACCCGCGGCCTGCAGGCGAGCAGCCACCGCGCCAAGCAGCGTCGTCTTGCCCACATTCTTTGCAAGCCCCGCGATGGCCAACCGCTGCATCGACGGCGCTGCAAGCAGCTCCGCCAGCACCTCCGCTGCGAGCGCCTCCGCCATCCTCAGCGACGACCGCCCCGAGGGCGATCCTTCGGCCCGCGCTCCTCGCGCGGCGCCACCGGCAACGGGTCTGCAATCACCGGCCGCTTCTCGCTCGGCAGCGTCGCTGCGGCGCCCACCGCGAAGGTGTCGAAGAGCTTATCGAGATGTTCATTTCGCCGCTCACGATCGCCCGCCAGATACTCGGCCTCGAACTGTGCACAGAAGGCCGCGTAACGCTTCTCCTCGATGGCCTGCCGGATCTCCTTCATCAGCTGATGATAGAAGTAGACGTTGTGGTAGGTGCACATCATCGTGCCGAGGATCTCCTCGGTCTTGATGCAGTGGGCGAGGTAGCTGCGGCTGAAGTTCTGGCAGGCGTAGCAGGCGCAGCTCGGGTCGATGGGGAAGAGGTCGTTTCGGTAACGACGGTCCTCGAGCCGGATGCGGCCGCGGCGCGTAAAGCAGGTGCCTGAGCGGCCGTAGCGGGTGGGGATCACGCAATCGAACATGTCGATGCCGCGACCCACCGCGCCAACGATGTCTTCCGGCAGCCCTACGCCCATGAGGTAGCGCGGCTTGTCCTTCGGCATGAAGGGTTCGGCGCCATCGATGGCCTTCATCATCAGGCCATGTCCTTCGCCGACCGAGACACCGCCGATGGCGTAGCCCGGAAGGTCGCGCTCGATGGTGCCCAGCGCGCTCCGCTTGCGAAGGTCGTCAAAGACCGAACCCTGGACGATGCCAAAGAGGTTCTGGTCTTCGCGCGTCAGCGAAGCTTTGCAGCGGTCGAGCCACCGGTGGGTCCGATCGACCGCCTCGTCGGCGGCCTCGCGGGTACAAGGGTAGGGAACGCAGACATCGAAGGCCATGACGATGTCGGAGCCCAGCGCCATCTGCACCTGCATCGACCATTCGGGCGAGGCGAAGATGGCTTTGCCATCCTTCTCGAAGGCGAACTCAACGCCCTCTTCCGTGAGGCTCTTGCGCGGCAGGCTGAAGACCTGGAAGCCGCCGGAATCGGTCAGAATGGGCCACGGCATCGCCATGAACTTCTGCACGCCGCCATGCTTCTCGACCAGCTTTTCACCGGGCGTCAGATGGAGGTGATAGGTGTTCGCCAGGCTGATTTGGGTGCCTGTCTCCGCGAGGTCGCGCGGCGTCATCGCCTTCACCGTGCCGGCGGTGCCAACGGGCATGAAAACGGGGGTCTCGATCACGCCTCGCGCTGTCGTCACACGACCGCGGCGCGCCCGCCCATCCTCTCCCAGCAGCGAATAACTCAGAGCCATACAACCTCTCGCGCCACTAGGGCGCCGAACACCGAATCTGCGACAGCGAGCCCGTCACGCTGAGCGCGCAGAAGGCCCCGTAGTCCGCCCCTTCGACGCTGTCGACTAACGCCCGGCAGGAGAAGCCCGCATCGCCCGAGCAGAGCGGGTCCACATCCACGCTGCAGACCGCGTCGGCATAGGCGGTTGTCACCGCGCCGATGCCCGCCGTGACGCTGCCCCCGCGACCGCAGAAGAGCGCCTCACCGCAGGCCGCACCCTCCACCACGGCACCCGCGGGGAAGAACAGCTCCGGCGCACAGGGCGGGGGCGGAATCGGTGCGCAACCGCAGCCGCAAGAGGCGTAGAACCAGGCCAACCCTGCACCACAGCTCGGCACCTCGAAGGCGCAGGTGGCGGGATCGGTGCTCACCCAGGTCACGCCCGGCTCGCCCTCTGCTGGGCAACTCCCCGAGGCCAGCGAACAGCCGCAGCCGCATCGGTTCTCGAAGGGCAGGTAGCCCGCATCGCAGTTGCCGTTCCAGCGCTCGCAGGAGAAGGCGTTGAAGGACACATACTCGATGCCCGGAGCACGAAGCTCGGGACAGCCTTCGCGCGGGTCGGTCGTGTCGCCTGAGCCATCTGCTGCTGCCGTGTCGCCGTCGAAGGCCGTGTCGGCCGCCGTGTCGCGCGGCACATCCGCCGCTGTGTCGGCAGCACCCGTGTCGGCACTTCCCTCGTCTTCCACATCGGATGTGTCGGCTGGCGCACTATCCGCCAAGCCACTGTCGACCGGCTCGGTGTCTGGCGCGTCAGCATCCGTCTCCGCCGCACTGCCAGAGCTATCGGCTGCTACG
>JBIIFW010000437.1:0-2517 GCA_044236985.1 Bradymonadia bacterium
CCCTGCGCAATCTGGATGAGGAAGGGGACGATCGTGAGCCCCCAATTCTCCACCTCCTCTTCGGCAGAAAAGACCTCTTTGGCTGCCGGCTTCGGAGGCCGGATGGGGTCGAGTTCAATGACCTCCATCGCAAGCAGTTTGTTGGTCAGGGCCTCTTTGGCGGCCGCATCGAGACCGGGCTTCGTCAGCTCCGCACGCAGCGCATTGACGTCGGCGTTGGCGATGTTGCTGATGACCGAGGCCGCGGTCGAGCCGACTGCGAGCGCCTCACGCTCGCCGGTGATGGGTGTCGCCATGTTGCTGGCGATGACATGCAGGTGAGCCTCCACATCCGCCCGCTCCAAACGGTATCGGAAGTTGAGGAGGATGGGCTTGTCGAGGTTGTAGTGCTCCTTGAACAGCCGGAAGCCCTCGCGCGAGTTGGCGTTCTGATCGGCCCGCTCACTGCCCGATGCATTCGTTGCCTGTCCCGGGTTGCCCGGGGCCAGATTGATGATGCCAAAGATGACGATGGCGATCATCACCATCGTAGGGATCATCAGCAGGATCCTCTTGAGAATATAGCGTGCCACGGTGCCTGCCTACCCCTGCGAACTACTTCGCATCCTTGACGAACCAGTTCGTTGTCCACGTGTAGGGACGGACCACCGAGAAAGAGACGTTCTGGACCCGGTCGCGCCAGGCGCCGATCTCGTCGCCACCAAACCAGAAGGTGTAGGGCTGCTCCTCGTGCACCAGCTTGTGGAAGCGGGAGAAGAGCTCCTTGCGCTTCGTGGGATCGAACTCCGACCGCACACCCTCGATGATCTTGTCGGCCTCGGCGTTGCGGAAGCCAACCCGGTTGCTGCTCTTCGGGACGTCGGCTTGGCTGGAGTGCCAGATCTGGTAGAGGTCGGTGTCCCAGCCAAGCTGCCAGCCGCCCGTGTAGGCCTCAAAGTCCTTCTGCTCCATGCGGCGGACCAGGATGGCCCACTCCGCCGGCTCAATCGTCATGATGACGCCGATGGTGCGGAGGTCGTTCCGGAAGGCCTCCATCGCGGCGATGAACTCCGGCCGGTAGCCGTAGGTCAGCATGCCGAAGTTGAACTCGACCGTCTTGCCGTCGATCACCTTCTCGCGAATGCCGTTGCCGTCGGCGTCGCGCCAGCCGGCCTCGTCGAGCAGCGCCGCAGCCCGCTTGAGGTCGAAGGGCCAGGGCGTGACCGTCTGGTCGTAGTCAGGACCCGCGATGTAGAAGGGGCCGCTGAGCAGCCGGCCGAGGCCCTGCATGTTCTGCTTGAGCATCAGCTCGCGGTTGAAGGCGTGGGTCATTGCGAGGCGGACGCGGCGGTCGCCGAAGAACTTCCCGTCGGCATTCCAGCCGAGGTAGCGGTAGGAGGTGGCCAGGTAGTGGTCAGCCTTGAGCACGCCCGTCTTGAAATCCGGGGTTCCGCCCTCGAGCACCTCGTTCTTGTACTGGTTGGGCTGCAGGTCGATGAAATCCAAGCCGCCGGCGCGGAGGTTGTTCAACCGGGCGGTGGCGTCGTTGATGACCTTGTACTCAAGCTTCTGGATGGGCGGCTTCTCGCCGTAGAAGTCCTCGTTGCGCTCAAGCTGGATCGCGCCACCCTGCTGCCAGGAGACAAACTTGTAGGGGCCGACGCCGATCGCCTTCTGGTTGAACCAGTGGTTGTTGAAGCGGCGACCGAGCTCCGACTTGTCGAAGGGGAGCCCGTCTTCGTCGAAGGCAAAGAGCCAGCGCGGGTAGGGGAAGAGCCCGACGGTCGTGGCCGTCGAGGTGAACTCGCTCTCCTTCCAGGTCACGATGAACTCGTAGTCATTGATGACCTGAACCTTGTCGAGCTTCTCGAAGTAGTTCCGGTAGTGCGGCGCCTCAACCTGCGGGTTGGTGGCCAGTTCGACCATGAAGGCGAAGTCGTCGGCAACCAGCTCGCGCTCTGCCTTGAGCCAGTCGTAGCGTGCGTTGGTGAAGTCCACCGCGGGGCGGTGCCACTTCACCCCCTTGCGGAGCCAGACATGGTAGGACTTGTGGTCGGGCGTGGCCTCGATGCGGACGGCCAAGCGGGGCGTCCAGCGGTTCGGGTCCTTGCGGTCGCGTTCAGCCAGACCGTCGGTCACGTAGGAGTAGATATCCTGCACATCGGCCGCGTTCTCGGTGATGTAGTTGAGGCCGGGGATGTCGCTGATGGAGGCGCGGTACAGCGTCCCGCCTTCGGCTGCATCGGCAAGCATCGTCGGCGCATCGCTCACCTTCAGCAGGTTGCCCGGCCGGTTGTAGAGCTCCCAATCAGCGTCGGTGAAGTAGCGCTTCGCCCAACCGCCAGGCCCCGCTGCGGCTGTCCCGCTGGTGGCCGGTGCGGCGCTGCCACCCCCCTGTACTTTCGACTCAAGCTTGGCGACCGCATCGTTAAGGTTCTCCACCGATTTGCGGGTCTCGACGACGATCTGCTCGAGGTGGTTCACCTGGACGATGCCCAGCAGAATCAGGCCGCAAAAGATCAGGAAGAGGACGGACTG